>PFDS01000025.1:9422-9791 GCA_002772605.1 Candidatus Peregrinibacteria bacterium CG10_big_fil_rev_8_21_14_0_10_49_16 | reverse complement strand
AAAAAAGGCACTGTCTTGGCGATGACCTACTCTCGCAGGGTAAAAACCCAACTACCATCGGCGCTGAAGGGCTTAACTTCCGTATTCGGAATGGGAACGGGTGTACCCCCTTCGCTAGAATCACCAAGACAGTGCCTTCTTTTAAATGAGCAGATTCTGCTCGCCTGTTGTGTTACATGAACAGTACTCTCCCGCATACATGCAGGAGATTGAAAGAAAACGTTCAATTGTCCATTCGTACCACTCGGCTAAGCACGTCACCGTGCGTACACCTGTGGCCGATCTAACCGGTCGTCTTCCGGCGGACTGATGGAGAAACGCAATCTTAGGAGGGGCTTCCCACTTAGATGCCTTCAGCGGTTATCCCTG
>PFDS01000025.1:933-9404 GCA_002772605.1 Candidatus Peregrinibacteria bacterium CG10_big_fil_rev_8_21_14_0_10_49_16 | reverse complement strand
GACGTTCTGAACCCAGCTCGCGTACCACTTTAATTGGCGAACAGCCAAACCCTTGGGACCTTCTTCAGCCCCAGGATGTGATGAGCCGACATCGTACATACATCCATGCTTTCACATGGTGCAGACTATATCTTCTTCCTATCATCGGCCGTAGCTCACCAAAAGTAAGCATAGCCTGATGTAATGAACATAGGACTCGGCGTATTACCCTACACAAGAGTGTAGAGTCTCCCCTTTCGGGTCAGTCGTTACGGGGTCATCCTTGATATAAGGAGACTTCCCACGGTATTGCCGGTTGGTGTGTTCTGTATCCATAACACCACTACGGGTTCACCGTTATAAGCCGAATTTTTGGTACAGGATTGCTCCTGCAGCACCCCGATATTTTAAGGTGCCAAACCGCTCCGTCGCTATGGGCGCTTGGGAGCGATCAGCCTGTTATCCCTAGAGTAACTTTTATCCGTTGAGCGATATCCCACCCACGTGGAATGAAACACACGGTAAAGCGTGTTTCTAGATACCGGATCACTATCACCGACTTTCGTCCCTGTTCGGCTTGTAAGCCTCACAGTCAGGCCAACGTATGCGATTATACTATCACGCCGATTTCCATCCGGCGCTAGTTGACCATAGCACGCCTCCGTTACATTTTAGGAGGCAACCGCCCCAGTTAAACTGCCCGGCAAGCACTGTCCCCCAGTCCGTTTCAGACATGGGGTGAGCATCATCAACATACAAGGGTGGTATCTCAAGGTTGGCTCCACGAGGGCTGACGCCCCCGCTTCATAGCCTCCCACCTATCCTGCACAAACAAATCAATAATGCAATACCAGCGTACAGTAAAGCTTCATAGGGTCTTTTCGTCCTTCCGTGACAAGGCGGCATTTGCACCGCCATTGAAATTTCACCGGGCCTCGCGTTGAGACAGTGCTCAGACCGTTATACCGTTCGTGCGGGTCGGAACTTCAATTGTTTGTATTCGAAGCACGTACCTTTTTACTGCTACACGATTTTGTAGCACTCCATGTCGCCATGGAGATGGGACTATATCATCATCGTTTCACTTGGTGAAACGAGCGTGGCGTGTAGTCTCTGAGGAACAGTAGCTTATACTCCGTTTTCACGGAGCCACTCCTCCAGTCTTTCGGACTGTCGGGCTAACTCTTCAATCTTTGGTCGATCTTCTGGCTGCGCACCGATACCAAGTCCTGCGACGGCCATAGACCAACCCTCGGCCAATTCCTCCATAGTTGTTGTGTGTAAAGAAATACTTTTCCTGCTGATTGTCCGCAACAGACGGATTGTGACTTAATTATTATTATAAACTAATAATTTATAAAAATTAAGTACCGCTGCATACTCGGATATTCCAGCATATAGCCACGTTTTGCACTGTTTTGAACGGTTATTAATAACATCTTTGAAATTCGATCTGTTTACCGTGTAGCACAATTCTCCAGTGCTGAGAGTTACCTCTCATGCGGGCAAGTTATCAAACCACCCGACAAGGAATTTCGCTACCATAGGACGATTATAGTTATCGCCGGCGTTCATCAGGGCTTAGGTTGGGAGCGTGAACCCCCTTCCGTGACCTTCTGACACTGGCCAGGCATCAGCCCCTATACGGCGCCTTGCGGCTTGGCAGGGACCTGTGTTTTTGGTAAACAGTCGCCTGAGCTCTTTCGCTGCGGCCCCGCGCTTGAAGCGCAGGGCAGTCCTTATCCCGAAGTTACGGACGCTTTTTTGCCGAGTTCCTTAACGCGAGATGACCCGTTCGCCTTGGTCTGCTCGACCACCCCACCGGTGTTGGTTTACGGTACGGTCTTATATGACTCTCGGGCGCGACGATTTTCTTGGAAGCAGAAAGAGATGGACTCCTCCGCCAAAGGCGGATAGTTGGGATGTACGCTCGACTCTCCCTGCGGATTTACCTACAGGAATCAACGTCTTACGTATTCCACGTGCATTCAATGCACACGCTCCAGTCTTCCCGCTCCGTCACGCCGCCCCTAGAACTACAGCATCCTTTTCGAGTGACATATCCGCCCGAAGGCGAACAGAGGCCAGTCAAACTCTCAACTATAGTCCTCTGACGATTCATACAAGGTACAGGAATATTGACCTGTTATCCATCGGCTACGCCTTTCGGCCTGACCTTAGGACCGACTAACCCCACGCCGATTAACGTTGCGTGGGAAACCTTGGGGATTCGGCGGGCAGGATTTTCACCTGCCTAGTAGTTACTCATGCCAACATTCTCGCTTCCGTCCGCTCCACACATACCTCGCGGTTGCGCTTCACTGCTGAACGGAACGCTCCTCTACTGCGCCCACAAAAGTGGACACTCACCGCTTCGGTACATCGTTTCGCCCCGGTACATTTTCGGCGCATAGGTGCAATAGACCAGTGAGCTGTTACGCTATCTTTAAAGGATGGCTGCTTCTAAGCCAACCTCCTGGTTGTCTATGCATCTACACTTCCTTTACCACTGAACGATGTTTAGGGACCTTAGCGAATGATCTGGGCTCTTTCCCTTTCGACGATGGCACTTCGCTGTCACCGTCTCACTCCCGTAGCCAAAGGTCAGGTATTCGGAGTTTGTCAGGATTTGGTAGGTCGGAAAGACCCCCGCATCCAAACAGTAGCTCTACCCCCTGACGTGTACTACGAGGCTGCCCCTAAAGGCATTTCGAGGAGAACCAGCTATCTCCGGGTTCGATAAGCTTTTCACTCCAATCCACAGGTCATCCCAACGTCTTGCGACACGTTATGGTGCGGGCCTCCAGTACCCTTTCGGATACCTTCACCCTGCCCATGGATAGCTCACCCGGTTTCGGGTCTAGCCCCTGCGACAAAAAAGCGCTCTATGAGAACTCGCTTTCGCTCTGGCTCCAGCTGTTATCTGCTTTAGCCTGCCACAGAGGACTAAGTCGTTGGCTCATTATGCAAAAGGCACGCTGTCACCCCCTCTCCGCCAACCTCCAAGAAGTCAGTAGTTTAAGAAGATAGTACGACTACCTTCTACCTTCTACTTTCTGGAAGGCCAGTGGAGAGGAGGCTCCAACTTATTTGTATGCAATACATTTCAGAGACTATTTCATCCCCCTTCCGGGGTGCTTTTCACCTTTCCCTCACGGTACTATCCGCTATCGATCTCTATGCCTGTTTAGCCTTGGATGGTGGTCCACCCGGATTCAAGCCGGATTTCACGTGTCCGACTCTACTTAGGAAACTCCTACCGATCTCATCCCTTTCGTCTACGGGGCTCTCACCCTCTCTGGCCGCCCGTTCCAGGGTCGTTCGCCTAGAGAAGAGAAATGGATATTGGAGTCCTACAACCCCACGCTAAAGCGTGGTTTGGGCTGTTCCCTGTTCGCTCGCCACTACTTAGGGAATCTCTGTTTGATTTCTTTTCCTCTGGTACTGAGATGTTTCAGTTCTCAGAGTGACCTCTGTGCGTAAGCACAGCACGTGGGCATGACCCCACGTAGGTTTCCCCATTCGGAAATCCCCGGCTAATAATGCCTGCCTAACGGCTCACCGAGGCTTATCGCAGTTGGCTACGTCCTTCATCGGAGCATAGAGTCTGAGGCATCCATGTATTGCACTGAGTAACGTTTTCTTTAATTTTAAGAGCTCAATTCAAAGATATTTCCTTGAAAAAGTCTTAGACCATCTGTCGTGCAAGCACGACATCTGGCCCGGTGTGTACTGTTCACGTACCACGAAGGCAAGCAGAATATGCTCACTTTCGCGACGTGAAAGTCATTCATTTAACTGCCAATGCTGTGAATGACCAAAAAAACGGGTGAGCTCACGCCCACCCGCAGAATTCGTACGTTTTATACCACGCACGCGAATCCTACGGGCAAGCACGAATACTAGACATTGGATTGCAGTCTACGTTTCTTGCAATTCCGGGTCAACAAAAAAAGAGGAGTTTTTAGAGAATATCTGCATCTGCAGCAGCGAGGATATCCTCCTCGACACTGACAGAGACTTCGTTCTTGGAATTAGGTACAGAAGCATCTTTTGGCCCCAACAGAACAATATTCTCTATCACGATTTCCGTACGGAACACCTTCGCTCCTTCCGGCCCCTCCCAGCTGCGCGTTTTGAGATACCCTTCAACAAAGAGCGGTTTTCCTTTGCGAACACTCTGATGGCAAAACTCTGCCAATGCGCCCCACGCAACGAGGTTATGGTATTCCGGCAAACTCTGCTTCTGTCCTGCAGCATCTTTCCATACACGGTTTGTTGCGAGTCCAAATGTACAAACCGACTGACCATTCGTCGTTGCTTTTAACTCCGCATCACGAGTGACATTACCTAAAAGGATGACCTTATTCACAGACTTCATAGTTATGGAAGTAAGAAATAGAACGAAATGCTACACCAGAAATTGTAACAAAAGGCTCATGGAAGACAAATACCTCTCACAGTGTTGAAAGTTTCCACAGGATCCATACCACATCTTTCCTCTGCACCCTGCTGTTCATGGCGACATCCGGCACGAAGAGAATGTCATGCTTCTGTGCATGCTCCTGAAAAGGTACGTACCATAGTTCATCGTCTTCCACTTCCCGCACACGAATACGGAATGCGGTGTAGGTCATCTTCAATGCCTCAGAGAACGTCACGGGATCATCGGGACGGAACGTCGTACTCCCATCTTTTCCGATAATTCCTTCTCGTTTGCCGTAACGCACATGGTAAAAGAACCATGCATCTTCCGGTACATCCGTGTACCCGCTCTGCTCAGTGATCTGCGTCAGGTCTTCCTCTGCAGTCGCCTCGACAACGAGCTTGAGAAGTTCTGCGCGTGACGCAATTTTCCCCGGCTGAAATGAACCATCGGGATACCCGTGCGTCACCCCCGCATCCTTCGCCCATGCAATGGCCGCACAGTACGCACTATCCAACGGTACATCACGGTAGAGCTGTTCCTCTAAGCCCCCACAGGGCGCAAACGGTGTCGTCTGTCTCGGCTGCTGTGACAGGGACCACATCCATACCGCAATAAAGAGAAAACACGCGCCTACAAACCCGCCCTGCAGCCATATGGATACACTCTGAGTGCGCTCTCTGTACCTCTGCAGTGCACTTTTCCTTTCGATGTCGGAAAACTCCACCGTATGCAGCTTTGCCAGCACATGGGCAATGCAACCAATCAGTGGTTGCTCCTGAGGACTCACCCAGGAAAATGCCTCTTCGAGCTTGACCGTTTGTAGCGTCACTCCTCTCTGCGCATATTCCTGCACGAGAGCTGTGAGCTCTTTCTGTATATGCTCTGCAGATGCATCCTGCGCGAGGAGCAATTCGTCAACAGGCCATCCATGCAGGAACACCGTGAGTGTTTTTTCCGGAACAGATGCTACGAGGAGCAGTGCTTCTTCCGTACGCGCCAGAGCATCGATATACGCAGAAGAACCGACGCTGCATGTACGCACGCGCAAACCTGCTTCAAGACATGCGGCACTATACCCTTTGATGAGGTCTTTCCGTGCTGCTGCAACTCCCACACGCAAGTGCTCTTTGGTGCGATCGAGAATACGAGAGAGAACTTCCAACTTGGTCACATCTTCCGGAATGACGGTGCTCAATGCCTCCTGTATGAGGGCAGTTTGACGCGCGTGCGTGGAGACAGGCAGCTCCAACAGCACGGTATAGACTTTTGATGTCGGCAGCAGAATATCCACAGCGCTGTTTTGCTGAATGTGTAACTCTTCGACTGCATACTGGACTGCATCTCCAATGGAGAGTTCACGACTGGCAAGGTCCACTTCCAACTGACGCATGACACGTGCATGTTCACCGTCTTGTCCCTTTTTGACATCCGCAACAAAGAGGGTTTTGTCTGTAAAATGGAAGACGAGAGACATAGAAGCAGTATAAGCAATTTTGAAAACCTGTATACTTCCCTCACGATGCGATTATGCGCACAATGCTGTCTTTTTGTTGCCACCGGAGCAGCACTTTCTCTTGTGGTACTCCGTTTTCCCGTTGCTCCACATGCAGATCTTGTCTTCCACGAAGAGAAACAGAAGTGGGAAGACCTTCTCTCACAAGAGGAGGACGCTCAGAAACGTGCTCAGGCACTCGCTGATGAAATACAACGCATAGAACTGCAGGAGCAGCGTACGGAAGACTTTCTGGAAGGCATTGCAGATCAATACGCTCTTGCTCTGCGAGACGTCCGTTTTCTCGCAGAGATCGTTCTCATACAGAGAGCGCCGCTCCGTGATCTTCTCACATCACAAACAGAGGAAGTGCCAAAACTCTACATGATACAGCTGCTGCATCCCGTATTGATCGATCCATTACCACACCACGATCAAGAGCGTGCCCTCCACCTTCTCACAGAACTCCGTGCAGACCCGTTTACCCTTCTTGAAGATCTGCTTTCCATCCCAAAAACCACTGCAGAATTGGCGCAAGAACACACTCTGGTCAAAGTGCAGCATGCGGCGGCAATAGAAGAGTACGAAGAACTACAGACACACGTGTTAGCTCCTACCAGGGACATTGAAGAAAACCGACGTATCGTCGCAAATGTACGTTCACAGATTGATCGATTGACCGCAGAGCAAGATCGCATCACTCTGCAACTGCAGCGCAGCATCGAACGACGACTGGTTCAGGAAGGAAAAATTCGTGGCAGAAAAGGATTCTACGCAAAGAATACCGGCTTCGGCTTCGCTCAGCACGGCTGGCCCGCTCTTGGTCCCATAAGCGCAACGTTCCTGGAACCCTCCTATAAACAGTACTTCGGTGTACCTCACTACGGCATTGATATCGCAGTGGAACAAGGAACTTCTGTGCTCGCCACGGCAGACGGTCTTGTATTCCACATCCAGGATGGGGGACCGAAAGGCTACTCCTACGTCCTCCTATCACACGCAGGAGGACAGGCAACACTCTACGGCCACCTCTCTGCTATCCATGTGCAAGTAGGACAGGAGGTACGACGCGGCCAAGTGCTTGGCTACAGCGGTGGCATTCCGGGTACCCACGGCGCAGGACCTATGACTACAGGAGCACACGTGCATCTTGAAGTCATTCAAAACGGACAACATGTTGACCCACTGGATCACCTCCCCTCCACTGTGCTCGTCACAAAAGATCATACAAAAGCAGCACTCGTCAAACGCAGAGAACCTGTGGATCCGATTGGAGGGCCGAAAGAAAAAGCTCCGGAGGAAACATCTCCATACATTCCCTTGCTAACACACACCCGCGAATTTGAAGGCGACACTCAAAAACAAGGAGTCCTGACATCAATACTCGATACAACAATCCTCCTTGTTCAAAACGCATGGAATGAAGTACGAAGTTTGTGGATGCTCTTGTCTATGTAGTCTAAATCGGTATCACGTATCTATCCTTCGTGGCAAAACATTTTGTGTCATGGTGAGGTGCTTTCGGAGCAGAGCAGAGAAAGCCACAAACCATACACAAAATGTTTTGCACCTCAGAATGACACTTGCAACTACGCGTTATACATCGCCTCCTCACTCGCCGCTTCTTCCATTTCTTCCTTTGCCGTTTCGCCCTGTGCTTCGACAGGTTTTCCTTCTTCAATACCTTCTTTCACTTCCTCGGAAGATTCAGTGCTCTCTTCCTGTAACTCCGCAATCTCATCTCCTTTAGGAACCACGCTTCCTTCCTCTTCTTCTTCGCTATGCTCGATGTATTGAGAAGCTTTCTCCACTGCATGCGCTCTATCGAAGTTGAGCAGTTCCACTTTCATGCCCAATGCCTGCAACTCTTTCACAAGCACGTTGAACGATTCCGGGATAGATGGACGCTGAATAGGTTCACCTTTTACTATGGATTCATACGCTTTTGCGCGGCCAATTACATCATCCGATTTGATCGTCAACATCTCCTGCAGTGTGTACGCAGCACCATACGCTTCCAGTGCCCACACTTCCATTTCTCCAAATCTCTGGCCTCCGTGCTGCGCCTTTCCGCCGAGTGGCTGTTGCGTTACAAGAGAATACGGCCCCACAGAACGTGCATGGATCTTATCTTCCACAAGATGGAGAAGCTTGAGCATGTATGCAATTCCTACAGTGGTCTTGTGCTTCATCGGCTCTCCTGTGTGTCCATCAAACAATTGCACTTTCCCACCACATGGCAAGCCTGCCGCCTCTAAACAATCTTCAATCTGCTTCGTGCTTATACCATTGAGCGCCGGGGTGGCAACTTTGATCCCTAACGCACGACATGCCCAACCTAAGTGTGTCTCGAGCACCTGACCAATATTCATACGCGACGTGACGCCGAGAGGATTGAGAATAATATCCACCGGCGTTCCATCGGCAAGAAAAGGCATATCCTCTTTCGGCACAATGCGCGAGACGACGCCTTTGTTTCCGTGGCGACCTGCCATTTTGTCTCCCACCTGCATCTTGCGCGTCTGTGCAACAAACACTTCAATTTGCTTCATGACCCCCGTAGGAAGTTCG
>PFDS01000025.1:0-914 GCA_002772605.1 Candidatus Peregrinibacteria bacterium CG10_big_fil_rev_8_21_14_0_10_49_16 | reverse complement strand
GCTTTCTCCTTTCGGCGTAATCTTTCCCACGAGAATATCTCCTTCGTGCACCGTTGCACCAATGCGGACAACACCTTCCTCATCCAGATCCTTGAGTTTCGATTCCCCCACATTTGGGATATCACGCGTTACCACTTCTGGACCCAGTTTTGTTTCGCGTACGTCAGTAATATAGGACTCGATATGAATGGAATCGTACAGGCCATCCTCCACAATGCGGTCGGAAATAATAACTGCATCCTCAAAGTTGTACCCCTGCCAGGACATGTACGCCACAAGCAGGTTCTGTCCCAAACCAAGTTCACCATCTTCCACTGCGGTCCCGTCGACAAGCACATCACCCTTCTTCACTTTCTGCCCACGATCAACGCGAGGACGCATGTGGAAGCATGTTCCGTGGTTACTGCGCATGAATGTCTGCAATGCATACGTTTGCTTTCGGCCGGATGCGTAAATAACTGACACTTTCTGCGCGTCCACGTACGTCACCTCTCCTTCTTCCTCTGCCAGGATGGCCGAACCGGATGCTGCGGCAACCAAGCCTTCCAGTCCAGTTCCCACAATAGGTGCCTCGGGTTGTATAAGGGGAACTGCTTGCCTCTGCATGTTCGTTCCCATGGATGCACGCGTGTTATCGTCGTGCTCCAGAAACGGAATCAGTGATGTGGTAAGCGATAAAATCTGCTTGGGCGACACATCGACGTGCGTCACATCCCGCACATGCGCCAGCTCCGGTTCACCTCCCTTGCGAGCAGATACACGCGTAGATAACAGTTCACCATGCTCGGAAAGATTTGAAGGCAACTGTGCCTGAGCAATGACCAAACGCCGCTCCTGCTCTGCATCAAGGTACACCACTTTGTCCGTAATGTACGCACGAACAGGAACATGTGTTTTTCCATCCTTCTTGAGCT
>PFDS01000054.1 GCA_002772605.1 Candidatus Peregrinibacteria bacterium CG10_big_fil_rev_8_21_14_0_10_49_16 | reverse complement strand
GCGGCACTTTCCTCTGTTTAGCCAGTTGCAACATCGCATGCCAGTGGTTAATAGAGCTGTGCACTCCTCCACTGGAGTACAAACCAATGAGATGCAGCGGGACCTGTTGCTCCTGTGCCCGCTTGCATGCGTGAACCAGTGCTACATTTTCAAAAAAAGCACCTGACTCTACTGCACGGTTAATTTCTGCAAGAGGTTGCCAAACCACTCTCCCCGCCCCAATCGTCAGATGTCCCGGCTCGGAAGCCCCCTGCTGACCCTGAGGAAGGCCTACGGCATTTCCTGCAGCCTCCATGAGGCAATGCGGCACCTCCTTTTCCAACTTCGCAAGAAACGGCATGTCTGCTTGTGCACGCGCGTTCCCCTTACTCGCTTCTGCAACGCCAAAACCATCGATAATAACAAGACAAACACGGTGCATAAGCTGCTATCATTCTATGCTCGTTTTTGCTATAATAAAACAAGTAATGGAATTACACACACTCCATAGAAACAAGTATGTGGGAACGGTGTTCTGGGCACTCGTACTCTGTGTAACCATCGTGACGGTTGCCTCCTTTCTCGGACGAGCGGCACGCAATTTGAATGCCGCCGTTATTGATAAACCGGACATTGCCATTTACCTGCTGCTCCCGGAAGAACATATTTTTGCGACAACTCTTCTCAAAGAAGAGGAGAAGGAACGACACTACATCGCCGAAACCTCCGATGGTCCCCTGTTTGTAAAACTCGTCAAAGGAGAAAGGGAATGGTATGTCGCGACAGTGGAGAAACTCCACTAACCCGACACGGGGTGTCGCCCATGCCGCAAAACAAGATATGGAAACACCACAATTGCATTGAGAACTCTCCGCCAACGCCACGGTTCTCTCACCACTCTCCATAGCCACTCTAGTCCCATGCGCTGCATCCACAAAGGAGACCGCTTCGTTTTGCCTGCAAGAAAATCAAACGTTCCCCCAACTCCCATAGCCACATGCACACTGGGCATTTCTTTGAGGTACGTTGCTATCCATTCATCTTGTTGGGGTGCGCCAAAAGCCACCAGCAGCAACGTGGGTTGTGCAACATTCACCCGTTGAACAATCTCTTCTACATCCTCACTGCGAGGAGAGCCCTCGTATGTTCCCACAACCTGCAACCGTGGATTTTTTTGCAGGAGTACGTCTCCTGCTCTCTGCCCTACACCTCCCTTCCCACCTAAGAGAAACACTCGCACCCCTTCCCCCAGCGTTGAACAGAGCTCCTGCACCACGTCTACTCCCGCCACTCTTTCAGGCAACTCTTGTTGCGTGTGTCGTGCCGCCCAGAGTAATCCTGCGCTATCCGGAATATTGAGTGATGACAGTTGCAGCACGGCAAAAAAGTCCGGATGAATACTCGCACTCACTAACATTTCGCTATTCGGTGTTATCACATGGTGTTGCGTGTCCGAGTAGCACATTTTCTGAATGCGACGTACAGCTTCCCGCTGAGTCAGAGCATCGATAGGAATACCGAGAAGGGAAATGCGGGGCATATGCAAAGGATAGCCGAAGGATGAACACGTTACATCCGGATCCGAACCACCTTCACCCTATTCGTTTTTCCTGACAACATCTCTATATTCCCAAAAGGCACGTCAAACTCCTTCGCCAGAAACCGCGTCACCTCTCTGTTCGCTTTTCCACCTTCTGCTGCCGCTGCCAACTGTATTTTCACGCTTCCGTCATCCAGAAAACCGGTCACACGGGACTCGGACGCATGTGGACGCACGCGCACGGTGAACGTCACCACACCATTATCCTTCAGTTGCTGGTGAAAAATTTGCAGCATTTATAATGCCAACAGGAACATAGCGCTCAATGCAAACCCCATGCCAATGAGCTGTCTCACACCGATACTCTCATGTAAAAACACAAGAGCAAGAAGAATAGTAATCAACGGATAGAGTGCGGTAACTGTTACGACTACCGACGCCTTCCCTGTACGCATCGCCAGAAAAAACGGAACAAAACTCACATTCACCGCCAAGCCCGCAAGGATCGCGTAGAGTGAGCCACGCGTGAGTACAGGAGGCGGCGTACCGCCAAACCAGAGGGCAATGGCAATCATCGGAATACTGAGAGACATTGTGTAGAACATTGCTTGGTACACATTCATATGTACTGCTGCAAGTTTTGTGAAAAATCCCCATAACCCCCAACCAACCATCGTCATACATGCAAAGAGAAACCACGATGACATGCTGTTCATAGTAAATGGTGACGGCGCCACTTTTCAATCTCCTCATGATGTCCGCTGAGTAGTACATCCGGAACCCGTATACCTCGGAACTCTTCCGGTCGTGTGTAGTGCGGATACTCTTTCTTGCGGTTCAGCGCTTTCGAAAAACTCTCCTGCTCTGCAGACTCTTCTTTCCCAAGAACATCCGGTATCTGCCTCGCTACTGCATCGATGAGAACCATTGCAGGCAATTCTCCACCTGTCAGGACATACTGACCAATGGAAATTTCCTCATCAATCCAACCACCATCGATCACTCGCTGATCAACTCCCTCATAATGTCCGCATACAAGCAATAACCGATCCATTGCTGCCAACTCCTCAACACGCTCCTGTGTAAGTACCTTTCCTCGTGGAGAGAACAGTATGCGGTGGGGAATTGCACCTTCCTGGACACTCTCAATTGCAGCAACAAGTACGTCTACACGCAGAAGCATCCCCGCACCACCACCATAAGGCTTGTCATCCACCTGTTTATAGGTCCCCAGAGCCCAATCTCTCAAATCATGAAGGTGCACAGAGAGACACCCTTTCTCTTGCGCTCGCTGGAGAATACTCTCGGTCAGAGGCCCCGCAAACATCCCTGGGAAAAGACTCAGTACATCAATCTGCATAGGTACAGTATACTGCAAATAGCATGCGTAAGCCCACTGTCGATATTCTCATGCCAACGTACGAACCGCAGCCCGAGTATTTGCTCGAGGCCATCGAATCGATCCTGGCACAGACAGAAGGTGACTGGCAACTCTTCATAAACGATGACGCCTCGCAGACAGATGTGTTCGATCTTGTAAAGCACTATTTGCATGATCCCCGTGTACATTTCAGCAAAAATGAGCAGCGTCTCGGTATTGGCGGAAACTGGAATACTTCTCTACGCAAGTCTAATGCAGACTATATGCAGTTTCTCTTTCAAGATGACGTCTGGAATACAAACTATTTAGAAAAAACAATCGACATAATGACAAATTATACAGACATCAGCCTTGTCTCCGTACACCATGCATACACCTGTACCAATTCCATTGAAACCAAAGGACACTACGACTTTGTGAATACCTACAAAAAGAACCATCTGCAAAACGGTATTCAGATCTCTGCCCTTTTCCTTCCTCAGTGGCTGAGGAGCGGACTCTACCCCAATGTGATTGGTGAACCGAGTTTTGTGATGATGAAACGAACTCTCATTGAGAAAGTGGGGGCGTTTCGCGAAGACCTGAACCAATTTCTCGATGTGGAATACTGGATACGTTGCCTGCGTCACACAGACTGGTACTACCTCGATGAACACCTCGGTACATTCCGCGTCCACAAAGATGGCACAAGCGTTCGTAACTACGAAAGTGGCGTCGGTCTCACAGAACGCTTTCAATGTCTCTGGGAATGCTACAAAACTTTCCCTCAAGGAAGTCCCGAACGCAGAACGTTACGCAATTCAGTTCACATACATCTCGTACATATCGTGAAGCAGTGTGTGAGAAGAGGACTGCGAAAGTGTAGATTGGGAAAAGGCCTGCTATACTAGAGCCTTCGTATGCCAAACCTTTTTGCCTTCATCGCAACTGGCTGGGAACTGTATAAAAAACAACCTGTACTCAATCGCATAACTCTATGGATACTCTTTCCGGCTATGTGGCTCTCCAGCATACTCAATAATCCTGTGCTCTCCCCCCTGTCCTCCAATGACACAGCACTCTTCCCTCTTGGGTTAATCGGAGCAGTCATCATCATTGTTCTCGTGTCTGTAGGACAAGTAAGTACACTGCTTGTTGCAAAAAGACTACTGGGACACCCCGCAGGACGTAATCGCACATCCATACGACAGGTATTGAAACAGTCACAAGGGTTGATTATTCCGCTGCTCCTTACAGGAGTACTACGCGCATGTTTCACATTCTTATGGGGGCTGCTTCTCATTATTCCAGGAATCATGTACTATATTCGCACGTACTTTTACGATGTCTTCATTGTCAGCGAACACCAGATGTACCGAAGGGGACTACGAGCAAGCACTACCCTGGCGCAAGGGAAAACCCTCACCATCCTTCTCTACATTATAGGCATGTACTGTATTCTCTTCGTGCCTGTACACATTCTTTCCTACGTACTAAACACAATACTTGCCCCTCAAGCCCCTGTAACGTACATAGCTGTTCACGCTATCGACAGTATCCTCATAGCATATGCGACCATGTTTGAATTACTCACAAAAACCGCATTCATGAAAGAGTTGAATGTTCCTCTGCCAACAATCAATACCGTATCAAATACACAATAGTAAACACACATTATGTCGCATAACCTATTTTTTCACCCCCATCTCTTTTAAGACGGCATCAAATACGTTGGGGTGGTGAACCGCAAGCTCGCTGAGCACTTTACGGTCAAGACTGCACTTACTATTCTTTAAAGCATTCATGAATATGTTGTAGCGCACTCCTCGCCCTCGAACCGCGGCATTCAAACGCGCAATCCAGAGAGAACGAAACACACGCTTCTTCTTACGACGATCTCGATACGCGTGCTGGCCAGCTTTTAATAGAGCTTCATTCGCCCTCTTAAAGGTCGAGTGACGCATATCTAAATACCCTTTTGCCAACTGAAAAATCTTCTTGTGACGACGCCGACGAACGAAACCACGTTTTACACGCATAGAGAAGAAAACATTAGAGGTATGGTACCAATGCCTGCATCGCTTTCTTATCCGTCCCAAGCACACGTTGTGCACGCGGAAGACGCTTCTGCCGCTTACTCTTCTGCTGCAAAAGGTGGTTCCTGCTATTACGCTTGAGCATCAACGCACCTTTTCCGGTACGGCGGATGCGCTTCTTTGCGCCACTATGGGACTTCATCTTTGGCATGAGCGCCATGCTAAGCGGGAAAGAGCGATATTGCAAGAAAATGTGTCATCCAGAGTTATCTTTTTGGACGAATAACGGCAATAAACTGATTTCCTTGCATTTTCACCTCCTGCTCCACCTCAGCAACGTCTCCCATCCGCGTAAGGAGATTTCGCAATTTATTGGCTGCAAACTCTTTATTAGTCATCTCTCTCCCTCGTAAACGTACCGCCAGTTTCACCATATGGTGTTCTCCCAGAAATTCCCTGGCGCGATCCATAATACGCTCCAAATCATGCGTATCCGTACGAAAGCTAAAACGAAGCATCTTCACTTCTGTTGCCTTGCTATGGGCACGCTGGCGTTTTTCTTTCTTTTGGAGTTGATAGAGAAAATTGCCATAATCCCCAATTTTCACAACTGGCGGCTTTGCTTTGGGAGATACTTCGATGAGATCTAATTCCTGCTCTCGCGCACGACGAAGAGCTTCCTCACGAGGAATTTCCTCCGGTTGTCCTTGTTCATCGATAAGAAGAACATTCGGCGCAGTAATACTCTCATTCACGCGAGGACGCTTCTCGTTCTTGAACATGCGACGAGATGATGACTGTGTTCTTTTCTTACGCAGAAAACAAAAGGGGAAGGATATGGAAAAGATATACAGGAGAAATTACTGTACAGAGCAGATACTGTAACGGTCAAGAACGCGAATAGGTTTCCAGCTCCAGGTGCACACGCGCTCGGTCGGCAGAAAGATGGCGAACTGCAACGGTATTCAGAAGAAAGAGCTGTGGCGGCCAAAGATCGGCAGACTGCAACATGCGGCCAGCTTTGCTGCCAAGCAGAGAACGTACCGGACGAAGAGGACCGTCTACAAGATCCTGAAAAGTATCTAGCAGAGATGCTGACACAAAAGACCTCCGCACTTGTTCTTCAAAGAGACGGGGATTGTTACTGTACTGAAAGAGATCTGCTCCTAGAAACTGTTCAAGGGCAATGATGCCCGCAGGATTCTCTTCTTCCGTTGCTTGTAACAGGTCAAGAAGATCTTCCTCACGGAGAATATCACCAACGGATAGGTTTCCCGCCAGCTGCACAAAACGTATGAGATCGGAAGCAGCATCGGACGACACCTCGACCGTGAGTGATACCGGTTGGACCGACAGACGCACTTGCTCTCCACTGGAAAGATGCGCTTGCACTGCATAGGTATCACCAATGTACACAGGAGAAAATGCGTAGAGAGATCCCTCTTCTCTCAGCCATTCTTCTAGCACACCCACGAATCGTATGAAGCGCTGGTACTCCTTCTGTGAAGGAAGAATGTACATGCGTACGATTTCCTCTTCGGCGCTGCCAAGAAGAAGTGACTGAGTCTCCGCTACGCGAATTTGCTCTTCAAGGGAATGCAGCTGTCGTTGTAATGCAGGAATTTCCGCAAAAACGGGGAGTTGCAGAGAGGCAACTTGCCGTACAACAATGACATGCTCCAGAAGAAGGAAAGCAGAAACGAGTAAAAATACACACCCGCTCATGTAGAGCATGATCGGATGACGAGACAACCTTTGAGAAAGAGAAAAATGACTCACAGAACTGGAAATGTTGAATGGACAACAGCGACATCAAGAGCAATCGTAAAAGAAAACGGTGCGAAGAACTCGCCAACATCACTCTGTTCACGACGAAAAACCGGTAGTTCCACGGCATGAACCCATGGAATGTTCTGCAGTGAATCAGCAATATGTGCCAAAAATGTCACACTCTGCATGCCCGCAAAAACCGCACCCTCTACAAGAAGAGCACTCTGCTTGGCGTCGTATTTGAGAGCATAGACACGCACCTCTCCTTTCTCTGGAGGAACGGCGTGACGCAGGAAACGTTCGATCTCTTCTTGGAGAGCAGCAAATGACACGCGCCGATGCTTTTCCTGTTTTAACGCAAAAAATAGAGGATCTTGTCCCGGCAGAATGAGTTGGTTGCGCACATGCTGCGCTTCCAATACAGCTGCACGAAGTCGTTTGTTATAGGCAACAAGACTGCGAATATCCATAGATTTCCCGTAGACTTCCGTTTGCGTGAACACAGGCAGAAGAAGTGTCCACGACAGAAGCAGGAGTACTGCAAGTACAAAAAAGAAGAGAGAAAACGGAACAGCCATGCGACGACAGATCTCCTGAGATGAGGGAAGGCCATGAGAGGGAATATCTGTATTTGACATAAAGATATCCCATTATTATAGCGTACTTTAGGACAAAAGACTATATTCATGTATACTACATATACGACATATTTCTCCCCCCTTTCTGCATGGAAGAGTTGATTCAAAAACTCCAGAATCTGCGCGACGCTCTCCATGTTGGAAAGGACTCTCTTTGAAAAAAGACATATTCCACAAACAATAGAAAAGCTGGAAAGACAGTCGCAAGACCCCACTATTTGGAATGACCAAAAAGCTGCGAATACTCTGTTTACGGAGCTTCGGACACTCAAAAACCAATGGGGACCGGTACAGACACTTCTCACATCCGTTGAAGATCTTCTCCTCCTGGCAGAAGATGCGAAAGAAGCAGATGCAAACGACCTTCACAAAGAACTGCACGTTATCGAGAAGCAGTGGGAAACCTTGCAGAATCAACTGTACCTCAATGGAGAATTCGATCACCGAAATGCCTTCCTCACAATCAGCAGCGGTGCGGGAGGAACAGAAGCACAGGACTGGGCAAGTATGCTCCTGCGAATGTACCTGCGCTACGCAGAAGCAATGCAATGGAAGACGACACTCATCGAAAAAACAGACGGACAGGAAGCAGGCATCAAGACGGCAACAATACTGATAGAAGGCGATCCTGCATATGGATATCTGAAGTGTGAACGGGGCACGCACCGCCTGGTCCGCCTCTCTCCTTTTAATGCAAAAAATCTGCGCCAAACAAGTTTTGCTCTTGCGGAAGTCATTCCTGAGATCACGGAAACAAAAGAAATTGATATCCCTGCAGAGCAGTTGCGTATCGATACATTTCGCTCAGGAGGTGCAGGCGGCCAGCATGTGAATAAAACGGAAAGTGCCGTGCGCATAACTCATCTTCCTACCAATACCGTTGTCAGTTGTCAGAGCGAGCGCAGTCAGCAACAAAACAAACAACACGCAATGAACATGTTGCGTGCAAAACTTCTGGAGAAGAAACGCGAAGAGGAACAGCAGCAGAAGTCCGCACTGCGGGGAGCATCACAGAGCGCTGACTTTGGTCAACAAATCAGAAGTTACGTCCTCCACCCCTATCAGATGGTCAAGGATGTACGCACCGGCGTGGAAACGAGTAGTACTCAAGGAGTGCTCGATGGCGACATCCAGATCTTCATCGAAGCAGCACTGAAGAACATACAAAGAAAAGAGCCCTCGTAGGAGCCCTTTGTCTTTTCAAGCGAAGAGAAAATTAAATGTCGCGCTTCTGCACAGTACCACGACCGTTCTCCTTTGCTCTCCAGCATGCACGCTTCACCATCTTCACGAGCTCTTCATCGACTCCGTCACCGAAGTCACCAGCCATGCGAAGACCTTCCGCATTCACGAGTTCCTTCAGCTTGGATACAACAACGTGTCCGCTCATAAGAAAAAGGGGTAAAAAGGTAAAATACGGCTGAATTGTACTGGTCCCAGAATCAGATGCAAGAGATTTCTGCAAAATAAAGGGGATATAGGCCTAAAAGATGCAATTGACAGG
>PFDS01000040.1:96624-110261 GCA_002772605.1 Candidatus Peregrinibacteria bacterium CG10_big_fil_rev_8_21_14_0_10_49_16 | reverse complement strand
ACATACTTGGATTTGGGGATATTTCCTTCTTCATCGAATTCTTCACTGGTGAGTTCAGGATCTTTGAGAGCATGCCGCGCGAACTCAATGGCCAGTACCTGAGCTCCGGCGCAGAGTCCAAAGTAGGGCACTTTCTTTGTCCGTGCATATTTTGCTGCGGCAATTTTTCCCTCCATGCCCCGGATGCCAAATGCTCCCGGAACTAAGATGCCATCTGCGGTTTCCAGTTCTTTCCATGTCTCTTTGTCATCTGCTTCAAGTTTTTCACTGTTAATCCAGATGATGTTTGCCTTCTTTCCGTGGAACACGGCTGCGGATTTGATGGATTCGATGGGACTGATATAGGCGTCTTCTAAATGCGTGTACTTTCCCACGAGAGCAATAGTCACTTCTCCTTCGGCTGCCTCATGGCGTGCTTGTCCAGTTTCCCACTCGGTCATATCCGGCGAAAGATCCATATGAAACTTACGGCCAATCGTTTTGGACACATTGTATTGTTCTAGATGCAGAGGGACGTCGTAGATGGAGTGGAGTGTCGGAGCAGGAACAACTGCGTCCGACGCAACATCACAGAATTTGCTTATTTTTTCTAAGAGTTCGCCAGGAATACGATAGTCCGCTCGTGCCACGATCATATCGGGCTGCAAACCAATACGTCGCAGTTCTCGTACGGACAATTGCGTCGGCTTTGTTTTCAACTCTTTCGATGCTTTGAGGTAGGGGAGCAGCGTGAGGTGAATATGAAAAATACTTTCTGACCCAAGTTCCCCTTTTAGTTGGCGAACAGCTTCCAGGTAAGGCTCTCCCTCAATATCACCGACCGTACCGCCAATTTCCACCATGAGTATGTCTGTTTGTGTTTTCGCTGCGGCATCATACATACGTTCTTTGATGGCATCTGTGATGTGCGGAATAACCTGAATGGTTCCTCCGAGAAAATCTCCTTTTCGTTCGCGTGCAAGAACATGTTGGTACACCTGTCCCGTTGTCACCGTAGATAACTTACTCATAGGCTCATCAATAAAGCGTTCATAGTGTCCCAGATCCAGGTCTGTTTCCGCTCCGTCCTCTGTGACAAACACTTCTCCATGCTGAAACGGACTCATGGTGCCGGGGTCGACGTTCAGATAGGGGTCGAGCTTTTGAACGAAGACTTTCAGTCCACACGCTTTCATAATGGCGCCGATACTTGCTGTTGCTATACCTTTCCCAAGAGAACTACACACACCGCCGGTAACGATGATGAATCGTGTATGCATGCAGTTATACCTTTTTTGTTTTGAAAGCATTTTTTGCACGTTTTTTCGCAGTTATCTTTGCCTTTTTCACTTGTTTTTTTGCCTCCTTTGTTCCCGTTGTAATGAATGTCTGCAATTCTTCCTGCGCTCGCTCGAAATGTTTTTGTAATGTTCCTTGTGCATGCTTCAGTTTCGTCTGTACGGCGTTACTTTCTAAGAGCGTGCAAATGTCTTTGCCTAGCTTTTTCCCGTCCTGTTGTAAGTGTTTACCAAGAACTTTGCCCATATCTTCGGGTTTTTGCACTTTTGCAAGTTCTGCGCGCAGCTTCTTGTTGCTCAAGAGGTACGCTGCTGATGCGCCGCCGAGCGCACTGAGAAGAAGAGAGAGTTTTCGCATATGTGTATTGTACTTTTCCTGTTTACTTTGTAAATGACTCTTTCAGATTGCGTTGTAGTCGCTTCTCGCGGTGGCGATTGGCGAAGCGATGCGCTTCGTCCCGAAGTCGCATGAGAAGGAATTTGGCGGAGGAGTCTTTGGGAAAGATGATGGGATGACTGCTATCAGGTGTGAACACTTCCTCTTCTCGTTTAGCAAGTCCGATGATAGGTATATCAAGTTGGCACTGTTGCAACACGTTCTTCACAGTGCTCAGCTGGCCTTTACCACCATCGATGACCAGAAGTTCAGGCACTTTTGTGAGAGACACATCTGGTTTATTTTTGACTGCATCGTAGACCATAACGAGAGAGGAGGAAGGTACATTCTTTTCTAGAGCAGCGGGGACTTTGTGTACGTGTCGAAATCCCATTTCTGCATAGTGCTCTTCTAGTTTGGGGTCAATGGCAACGATATACGAACCATTCTTCCTCTTTTTTTTCAAAAAGAGACCCTCTTTTTTCCAGGTGAGTTTTCTGTGCATGAGGTGACGCAGTCGTCGTGTTAATACTTCATGTAAAGCTTTGTAGTCATCAATCTCTCCTTTTTTCATTGTACGGATTGTGAAGGAGCGATAATGGTCATTCTTGGATTTGCCGTTCAGCATGACCACCATGCTGCCGACAGTCTCGGTACCTGCAAGGTGGGAAATGTCATAGCCTTCTATGCGTTTGGGAAGGGAAGGGAGATGGAGAGTGGTTTGCAGTTCTTCAAGCGCACTGCGTTTCTCCTGTGCGGCTGCTTCCCACTTCGCCAATTCCTGACGGAGTTGTTCCATGGCATTCTTCTCTGCCATTTGTAGGAGTCGTGACTTTTTACCGCGTTCGGGAGCCAGGATTTTCGTATGTTTGAGTAGCGTCTCCAGTAGTATTTCATCAGGGATGCCTTCTTGCAGAAGGATTGTTTTGGGCAGGGCGCGGGTGTCGTAGAACTGTGGGATGAACTGCGTGAGCAGGTCCGTGCGCGATTCCCCGCTGCCTTGTAGAGGAATCACTTCGTCGTTGACGATTTTTCCACCACGTTCATGGAGGACGACTGCCAGTGCGCGATCGCGGGACTGCGCAATCGCGATGACGTCACAATCCATGCGTGAAGTGTCTGAGACAATCTGATCACGATGTTCTTCGATATGTATCATCATGTTTCTGATTGTCGCCGCCCTCTCAAACCGTTTTTTTTCTGCTGCCTCCTGCATCATTTTTTGTAGTTTTTTCAGTACAGTCTTGTGATTTCCTTTAAAGAAGGTGCGTACTTCCTCAATCCGGTGGTTGTAGTCTTCCTGTGAAAGGTTTCCAGAGCACAGACCATTGCATTCTCCGATTTGAGAAGCCAAACAGGGTTTTTTCAGAGTTTTTCCTCTGTTGAGCGTGTTGATGGATGCATTACATGCACGAAATCGGAAGAGTCTATGGAGGAGGTTCAATGTTTCTTCAAGGGCGTACTTTTGGAGAAAAGGACCAAAGTATGCAGCTGTATCTTTTTCCATTTGACGGACAATGTCTATGGAGGGATATCTTTCTGCAGAGATACGAAGGTAGACGTAGTTTTTATCATCTTTCATCAGGACATTGAAGCGAGGTTTGAGTTCTTTAATTCGTTGAATTTCCAGAATAAGCGCCTCGAGTTCGCTGCTACATATGGTGATTCTGAAGTCGGCAATACGATCGACAAGCGCGTGTTTCCAGGGACTGACGGTTTTCTCTCCTCTCAGGGAAATATAGCTGCGAAGTCTGCTGCGCAAATTTTTTGCCTTTCCCACATAGAGAACTGTTCCCTTTTCGTCGAGCCACTGGTACATTCCAGGAGACGTTGGCACGTGTTCCATGCGTTTTCGAAGCTGTACGAGCCGGGCGTGGTCCGATGTTGATCCTTTCATGTTCTGTCTTAGAATACCTCTCTACTTTGCTTTTTTCTTCCTTTTTCTCCCATGCCGTCATTGTTTTTCGAATTATTTACTCCTGTTCTTGCCATACTGGGACTTCTCTACAGTCTTGTGTTTTGGTCGTGGGTGAAGGGTGCAGATGAGGGGAATGCATCCATGCAGAAGGTCGCTCGTACTATTTTGGTAGGTGCACGTGCCTTCCTTCGTCGTCAGTACCAAACAATTACGGTACTCGCGATTGCGGTGGCTTTTCTCATTCTCTGTGCGCATGGTTTTAGTGCTGGGAAAGATGGATGGTTACATGGATGGCAGGTTGCCGGTGCCTTTTTGCTCGGTGCGCTTTTATCGGGTTTGTCAGGCGTGGTGAGCATGATTACCGCCACACATACAAATCTCAAAACAGCACAGGCTGCGCATCATGGTCTCAACGCTGCTCTTTCCATGTCCCTTCGCGGTGGTGCAGTACCCGCACTCGTGATTACCGCTCTTTCCCTTCTAGGAATCAGTGGGTTGTACCTGTTCTACCGTTTCGTGCTGGGTGTAAGTGCTGACAGCATTCCTACCCTCATTATTGGGTATGGGTTTGGTGCGAGTTTTGTTGCACTGTTTGCACAGTTGGGTGGAGGAATCTATACGAAAGCTGCGGATGTTGGTGCGGATCTTGTAGGCAAAGTAGAAGCAGGTATTCCAGAAGATGATCCACGTAACCCTGCAGTCATTGCGGATTTGGTTGGTGATAATGTGGGCGATTGTGCCGGTCGTGGAGCGGATCTCTTCGAGTCCATTTCTGCGGAGAACATCGGAGCCATGATTCTTGGAGTTGCTCTTGCTCCATTTTTTGGCCTGAAAGGAATTCTCTTTCCGCTCATCCTTGGTTCGGTGGGACTTATTGCATCAATTATTGGCGTGTATGCAGTGAGAGCAAAAGATGGTCAACATCCGATGACAGCCCTGATTCGTGGGTATTGGGTTACAACACTGTTAATGGTTCTCGCATTGTTTCTTGCGACTCACTACCTCTTGGATGGAGTACCTGGTGCATCGCTTTGGTTCTTCTTTGCAGGCTTGGTTGGTGTGTTCACAAGTGTGGCATTTGTGTACATAACGGATTACTATACGGGGAAGCAGTACCGTCCCGTACAGGCAATTGCGAAAGCATCTACCACAGGGCATGGGACAAATGTGATTGCAGGAACGGCTGTTGGCATGGAGTCGACCGGATTGACTGTACTTACTGTCTGTACTGCTCTCTTTCTTTCTTACTGGTTTGGGTTGCAGACGGGCATTCCGAGCGGGGGTCTCTATGGAACGGCGGTAGCCACAATGGGAATGCTTTCCATGGTGTGTTACGTTCTTGCGATGGATATGTACGGTCCCATTACTGACAATGCGGGAGGAATTGTGGAAATGTCCCAGTCGTCCGAATCTGTGCGTGCAGTGACAGATGAGTTGGATGCCACAGGAAACACCACAAAAGCGCTTACAAAAGGATACGCAGTGGGTTCCGCAGCTCTTGCGGCGTTTCTGCTCTTCTCTGCGTACCTTGAGGAGACCCACCTCTTTTCGGTTGATCTTGCAAAAGTAGAGGTATTCATTGGTGCATTCCTTGGGGCGATGATTGTCTTCTTTTTTACTTCTCTTGCGATTCGTGCAGTTGGTCGTGCAGCGGGAGTCATTGTGGAAGAAGTGCGACGGCAGTTTAAGGAAAAGCCTGGTATTATGGATGGAAAAGATGAGCCTGATTACGCTTCCTGTGTGGATATTGCAACACGTGCTGCCCTAAAAGAGATGATTGCCCCGGGCATTGTTGCGGTCGTATCACCAATTCTCATCGGTGTTTTGCTGGGTGCAGAAGCTATTGCGGGTCTTCTCATGGTCGCGACGATTACCGGTGTGATTCTCGCTGCATACCTTAATAACAGTGGTGGTGCGTGGGATAATGCAAAGAAGTACATTGCAACAGGTGTCTATGGAGGAAAGAAGGGTGATGCGCATCGTGCAGCCGTAACGGGAGACACTGTAGGTGATCCGTTTAAGGACACTGCCGGTCCAAGTTTGCACGTGCTCATCAAGCTTCTTTCTACGCTTACACTTGCTCTTGCCACACTCTTCATGTGATGTTCGGCCGCGTGTTTCCATTCTCATACTGAACTACCGGTCACCTCGTGACACAGTGCGTTGTGTGCATGCATTACGTCAGCAAACCATTATTGATGACTGTGAAGTGATTGTGATTGATAATCACTCAGATGATGATTCCATTGGCATTCTTCGACACCAATTGGGCCAGATCATGCCGGTTCGTGTAGTGGAAACTCCACGGAATGCAGGGTTTGGTTTTGGATATAATTTTGGTGCTCGTTTTGCACAAGGTGTATATCTCCTTATCAACAACCCTGCAAAAATACTCCCGCCTGATGGTATTGAACAACTGGTACAACATATGGAGCAGGATACGTCCGTTGGCATTCTCGCTCCGGCGCTTATTCATCCTGATGGCACGGTGCGCAGTTCTGCACGTGCATTTCCGAGGCCCCTAGACCTTGTACTGAAACGTACTTGCTTACAGTACTTCTTCCCCCGCCGTGTTCGTCAGTATGAACTTGGTGGTCAGTGTCCTTCTGGTGAGGTGGATTGGGTGGTTGGTGGCTGTTTTCTCATTCGCAGCTCTCTCTTTAAGGAGCTTGAGGGTTTTGATACGGGAAACTTCTTTCTCTTCTTTGAAGATATGGATCTCTGTCGACGCTGTTGGCAAGCAGGGAAGCGCGTAGTGTACACACGGAGTGTTACCGGATCAGATCGCAAGCGTCGTTTGAGTGAGGGGGGTCTTCTGGCTCTCATGTGTACCAATATTGGTCGTGCTCATATCCGTAGTGCATGGAAATACTTCTGGAAGTGGAAAAAAATGCCGAATCCGCGCTTTTGATGAGCCGTTGACCTAACACGAGCGTTCCAGTACCGTATTTTGGCTCATGGATACTGTTATACTTATTGCCGATCCTCGTTCTGAAGCGAAACCTCGTGTACTTCGTCGCGCAGGGAAAGTTCCCTGTGTTGTGTATGGCAACCAAGCAGCACATGCACATCTGGAGTGTAAAGCTGCAGATCTCTTGAAGGCGTATCGCCAGGCTGGAGAGAGTACTCTTGTAGAGTTAGTCATTCAGGATAAGAAAATTCCGGTCCTCTTCTATGCTCTAGACGTTGACCCAGTGAGCGACGCTCTTCTCCATGCGGATTTTTATGCAGTAGATATGAATAAGGAGGTAGAAGCTACTGTTCCTCTTACTCACGAGGGAGAATCTCTTGCCGTCAAGGAATTGGGTGGCGTTTTAGTCTCCCCATTAGACCATGTCACTGTGAGGTGTCTTCCGAAAGACCTTCCTGCTGAAATTACCGTACACATTTCTGTGTTGGAGAACTTTGGTACTACGGTGACTGTGGCAGACCTGGCTATTCCTGCCGGAGTGCGGATTCTTGAAGCACAGGATGCTGTTGTAGCGATGGTGCAAGAGCCACGCAGTGAAATAGAAGAAACCCCTGTTGTTGAAGGTGTGGCGGGTGAATCTCCCGAAGGGGAGAAGAAAGAAGGAGAGGGTGATGCAGCTAAGTCCGACAGTGCTGGTTCTTCCGCATCCTCTTCATCTGATTCATGAGAGGTAAGCAGTACTGGTGTATAGCGTGTGCCACTATCTTTGCATGCCTTTTCCTCATAGGAGTTGGCATTCTCTTTACGCATATCCCCGTAGTGAACGAGTCTTCTCAGGGAGACCCTCCTGCCACAGAACGTGAAGCAACTCTTTCATCATTCGAGACTGGCATTCTCTCACGTCTGCGTTTACCTGTGCCCATTCCTTTTTTCTCCAAGAAACGCGAAGTACTGTCATTTATTGTAGAGAACCATGAGGACGCACGTCCATTTCAGAAGGGTCTTGAGAGTGCGTTTCTCATTCAGGAGTTTTTAGTAGAGGGAATGATTTCTCGATTTGTTGTCTATGTTGACCGTTCGGATTTTCCAAAACAGATCGGACCCATTCGTTCCCTACGCCCTTACTTTCTTTCAGGCATAGTACCATGGTCATCTGCACTATTTTATGCCGGAGGCAGTCCTGAGGCGCTAGAGCAAGTGCTGACATTTCCCACTCTGTATGCATTTAATGGCCTGGGGCTTCCAAATCATTTTTTGCGAGATCCAGCCAGTGTACCACCTCACGATTTATTCGTAGACCGGGAGCATGTAGAAGACCTCTTGAAAGAGAAAGATCTTCATGTGACCGATTCCAATCTTTTTTCCGTGGGAGGTTTTCCTTCAGGTTCCGGGGCGACGAAGGTGTTTGTACAGTTTTTCAACCCTGACCATAACGTGACATATATCTATGATGCATTAGGTGGCGGGTACATTCGTACTAATGGACATCTCGTGCAAGATGCACGTCCGAGCAATGTTCTTATGATGGAGGTGCCTATTACAGATGTTGGAGAATACGGTCGTCTGGTGATGGACACCATTGGTTCGGGTCCCATTCTCCTTTTTCGCAATGGAAAAGTGCAGAGTGGCACATGGGTGCGGGCATTTGAAGATCAGCCCTATCTTTTTTTGGATGCAGATGGAAGTACGCTGCTCTTTAGCAAAGGGCAGATATGGATGATGGTCCTCCCGACGTTGGAGAGGGTGGAGTGGAGTGAATAGTGTATTGAGACGTTGCACCGCAACGTCTCTACAGATGTTAAGAATTTTGGTGCTGGCTTGCCCTGTGTTGTAGAGACGTCCCGGCGGGACGTCTCCTCCTCTCCCTATACCAACTCTCTCCACTTCACCCCTGCTTCTTCGAACAGCTTTCCGAGCAAGAACAATGGCAGGCCGATGACGCCGGTGTAGTCGCCTTCGAGGCGTTCGATGAGGAACTGGCCAAGGCCTTCGATCTGGAGCGCGCCAGAGCAGTTCTGCCAGTTTCCAGATGCAATCCATGCGTCTATCTCTTCTGTTGTGAGGTGTGTGAATATGACTGTTGTCGTATCAATGCCCGTATGTGTTTTTCCTTTGTAGGCAATACTGAGCCCTGAATGGACGAGTGATGCGTTGCCGCTTTGCAGGCGGAGCATTCTTCGAGCATCCTCTTCGTGTATGGGTTTTTCGAGTAGTGATCTATTAGGACCTTCCAGTACGGTATCCGATCCGATCACTAAGGCGTCTGGATGATGCTTTGCTATGTCTTCTGCTTTCATCTGTGCCAGAAGTTCGGCGCGCTTGGCAGGTTCGGGGCAAAGCACGTCATGCTCTTGTACTGTACTGACGATTGTTTCGAAATGAATGCCGATACTTTCGAGGAGTTTTTTTCTATAGGGGCTGGCAGAAGCCAGAATAATACGCATTATGTCTCTCGAAGGTATGTCGGCAAGAGGAGGGGGGGTTTGATATTGGGAATTTGTTCAATGAATGGGAGATCTTCAATGGCAATTTTTCCTATGTAGAGCTTCTTCAGGTCTCCGTTATCTTTCACAAATTTTTCAATGTTCTTCCATCCGCGGAAGTAGACAATTCCTTTGGTAAATGCGCCTGGTTCTGCCGTATGTGTGAGACCACGTTTCATTTGAATAGCTTTGGTGACTGCGCGTTCGTCACTGTAGCCCTGATGGAGGAAGAATGCCCGCACGTCTGCAAAAGAATGGGATAGTGCATGTTCCAAGCCGAGAAGTGTTTTTGCAGGACCAAATCGCTTTTCACTGTATTCTGAGAGAATGCGGTTCTGATTTAAGACAGCCAAGCCTTCCTGTGTATCGAGATAGTTGGCAAAACCACGTCGGAAAATGTCGTATGGTTGCTGTTCCCCGTTTTCTGCTGTAAGTGCGTGTGTTTCAATTTCGTGTGCGATCAGCGCCTGGATACGTTCTGTCGAAAACAGTGCGTCATTACGCAAATATACATGCTTACTACTCACCATACAGTCGGGAATAATTGTCGATGATATGGTGACTTGCCATTCATGCAGGCCATATGTCTGAAGTGCTTGTTCAAAAATAGGAGAAGCTTTTTTGGCACTCAATACATCTTCTTCCTTTACCAAATCGCAGGCAATTTGTGTTGCCAGGTGATCGTGTGCTTGTTGTAACAGTTCTGTGTCCAAAGAGCCATACAGCGCAAGTGATGACTGTGTGAAGGTTTCCGCACCTTGGCCACGTACGCGAAGCAGGGAAATACGTTTCAGAAGCTCTTCTTTCTTTTTGTCTAGGACAATGCCAAGCGGTGACGCATCAAGAGCGATACTTTGGAGCTGTTCTTCATATTCGTCTAGTTCGGGAGGCGCGGGTTTGTACCGGAATATGGGGTTGTGTTGTGCGCTGTTTGCAAGGAGAACGCGTTGTTCTTCTAGGTTGATAGGTTT
This sequence comes from Candidatus Peregrinibacteria bacterium CG10_big_fil_rev_8_21_14_0_10_49_16, assembly GCA_002772605.1. Classification (GTDB taxonomy): domain Bacteria; phylum Patescibacteriota; class Gracilibacteria; order Peribacterales; family Peribacteraceae; genus 2-02-FULL-49-16. The sequence continues at coordinate 100,325 of PFDS01000040.1, read as the reverse complement.
GAGGTACCTGAGGAGTGACAGGTCTTTGTTGATGCGTGCCAAGAGCTTGTCCGCCGCACGGAGATCTTCGCGTACCGTTCCCACGGGGGAAAATGCCGCTGCTTTTGCAGGATCGATTAAGAACCCTTTAAGGTCACGTTGGCCAATAGCAGCTTGAATGCCCTGTTCTTGTACGGGTTTGGATTGCACAATGGTCTGAATTTTCTTTCCTCCCAATGTGAATTTGACACGGAAAAGATGCTCTTCTTCGTTGTGAACTGCAACGGCACCTTGCTCTAGAAGATGCTGTATGAGCGTTGGGTCGAAGATGGATTGTATGTATTTGGGTGTGATAAGGCAGGGAACACGAATGGTTGTTCCATCCCCAGCAATGGAAATTGTTTCATGTAGTGCAAGAATATGGTTTTGGGCTTGTTCAGTTTTCTTTGCCTTTTCTCCAAAAAGTTCTTGAGCTATGCGCACTCCTTTTTCGGGGGAACTGATGGAAATTCCTTCTACTCTTTCTAGGCGTGAGCGCAGTGGAGCCAGATTGGCAATTTGCACACCCAGTCCAGCTCTGGCATTTACTTCAAGAAGCAAAGGCCCCTGATCTTGATCAATGGTAATATCAACCGCAAGATAGCCGATATTTGTGAGGTACTGGATACGGGAGCACATGAGAAGGATGTCATCCCAGAAAGGAATATGGATTCCTTGCACAGGTACTCCATGAGGGAGCGTATGAATAATATGATGTCTCTGTGCGCCATGTGTGGTGATACCTTTTGCAATATCAATACCTAATCCAATGCCTCCAAGATGTAAATTTGCTTTTCCGCCGCTCACTTTTGTCGGAATGCGCAACATTGCCATGACGGGCGCCAGATTAAATACAATAACACGAATATCCGGCAATCCTGCGGGACGCAGATGAGCAAGAGACTCATGCGGAATGAGAAGTTTCTCGAAAAATGCAGTGTCTGCATGTCCGTTCACAGAAAATTTTCCGTCGAGAATGTCTTCAATGTGCTCGCACAGTTGCTTGTGCGAAATCGGTTCCTTCCCCTGTCTCAGGAAACATCCATTTTTTCGACCGCGAAGAATAATAATTCCTTCTCCGCCAAAACCGTATTTTGGTTTCAGCACACACTCATCGGGAAGGCTGGAGAAATCAAATGTCTTCAGCTGTTTACGTGTCTCAATGCGGCCGTAAATCTTTGCAACAGGTATGCCTCTTGTGGCAAGAAATGCTTTGGTTTTTAATTTATCATCAGCAAGAGCTATGGCTTTTTTGGGATTAAAAGGTTTGATGTATAGCAAATTGCGTGCATTAAGTCCCAGAATGCCGTGATTGGTAAGAAAGGACCACATCGTGTTACTCTTCTTGCAATGTATGGAGCACTTCCCGGAAGCGGAAGTACTCTACAAGTCTTAGACCTGTCCACTTTCCGAGGAAGGCATTGATGATCAGCGTAAGCAAAATGAGTTCTGGATAAGCAAGAATAAGTACTTGCAGTGCTTGCCATTGCACAATAAGGACGCAGAGGAGTGAAGCAATAATCGTTTCACCAATGGCAAATACCGCAGAGCGAAACCCTTGTTCTGTTTTGAGATTTAAAAAACTCTCTGCGAGTGTCGACATAATCAACAAGATGAAAATCGTGTCACGTGGCAGACGGACGCCAAAGAATGTTCCAATACTGAGAAGGACGAGAAGAGTGAGACTCACCACGGTAATAATGATGGCTACTTTCGGGATGTAGAGTAGGCGCCAACGTCTCATACATGTGCGCACGGCATATCCGGTGGCGATAATGAAGAGCAAAAAGAGGAGTCCGATCCACCATCCGAGTGCGAGGAAACTCAGTGCGATGATAGAGGGTGCAAACAATCCAAATGTTGTGATTCCTACTACTTGTTTAAAGAATGCAAGAATGGTGGCGATAATCGGAAGCAGTAAAAGAAGAATTACCGTGTCACTTGAGACGCCGTGGGTCATCATATAGTTCACAAGTGTGGACAGTGCATTCCATGGACGTAGTCCGACAGTAGTCTTATCGAGAACAAGGAAATCAATATCCCGCTGTTCTGCTTCCTGAAGAAATGTTGCGATAGTTTCCGTGAGTATGAGAGGGTTGATGGCTTCCTTTCGGGTAATGATGATTTGTTGCGGTTTCAGCACAGAGAAGGGTCCCGTTGCCGTACGTGCCAGTGTTTGCAGGCTACGACTCGTGATGAGAATGATGGACTGCTTTTCCAGTGGTGCCAGAAGCTCCTCATCCGCTTCAAATACGCGCATGAGTGCTTGCAGTGCGGTGAGGTTATCTGTCCAGAGCACTACCGATTCTGCGCCAATGAATGCATTTTTTTCATCACTGAGCAGTGTGAGAAATTCGTCTGTGGTGCGAATAGGATTCGTGGCTGCAGGCGGATGCAAAATCCGTAAAAATACTCCTGCATCATCGGCTGACTGTCGATGAAGTTCCAGTTTTTCGCTGGGGATACTCGTATCGGCGATGAGTACGATTTTTCGGTCAAAGGCGCGTACCAAGTATACGGTTTCTGCTGTGATTTCCTCTTTATCTACGATGCTTGTAATACGCAGGGTAAAGAAGATATTACCAGGTTCTTCAGGAGTGTAGATCGCTTCCACTGTTGTACTAATCGGTTTTTCACTGTTATTCACAAACCACGCATATCGCACATCATCTCCCTGAATAAGGCTGGTTGATGCATCGAGGACGAGAGTGCGACCCACGGCAATGTCTTTCGGTCCACGAATGATTGCTTCGACGATTTGTTCTTCTTCCGCTTCCGCCTCAATGCCTTGTGCTTGTATTGCAGAAGCGTATGCATGGTTTTGTACATTCCAAAGGGAGAGAAATGTGATACAAATCCAGCCGGCGGTAGTCGGAGCGGAACGCAGAGAGCTTACGAGTGAAGGTCCTTATACCTCGCGATTTGTGGCATCAATTTTTGGGTACAGCGATCGATAGCTTCTAGTACTGTGGGCTTTCTTGATTCTGCTCGTAGGATTTTTTGCGGTAATTCAATGGTCATGGTTACTTTGACACTGTCCTGCTTCTTCTTGGTGGCACGGCGTTCTGCTTCTATTCGAATACTGGAACTCGCGTCTTTCAGACGCTTGCAGCGTGTTGCGAGGGAGCCCACTTTTCGTGCAAGGAGCAGGAGCTCACGGTCCGTGTAACGGAGGTATTTTTCGTAGTGTTCAATGTGCATAGATATGCGGAAAATTTGGTCTACATCCTAGCAAATTTCTCTCGTCTATGTAAGTGGTTATTTTGGCTTTTTGCGCTATACTCGAGTTCTATGGAACTCTTTCGGGAATATCTGTTTCTTATCCCTCTTGTGGTCCTTGTTCTTTGCGAGTGTACAAAAATTGTAGTTGAAGGTATGCGCACAGGGTCCTGGCATCACCACTTATTTCATCCGGGAGGAATGCCCAGTGGCCATTCAGCGTTTGTGACATCACTGCTGATCATCGTATGGCGCAAGCTCGGGCCTTCTTCTGTGGAGTTCACGATTGCATTCGTATTTGCTTGTATCGTGTGGTACGACGCGATGAGTGCACGACGTGCTTTGGGTCAGCATTCCGAAGTAATCAATCGTTTACAGGATTGGAAGCATTTTAGTGAAAGGCTTGGTCACTCATTTTCCGAAGTACTGGCCGGCATTGCCTTTGGTTGTGTCGTAACATGGGT
>PFDS01000040.1:732-96618 GCA_002772605.1 Candidatus Peregrinibacteria bacterium CG10_big_fil_rev_8_21_14_0_10_49_16 | reverse complement strand
TATTATTGTATCAATGTTTTCCATCGTCTTTTACGCAAAGAGTTGATTAATCGGACAATGGTGTCCACAATCACAGGAACTTCCAGGTAGTCGATAAAAATGGCAAGCCATGCAAGCCAAGAAGGAAGAATGGTTCCTGCACCGCCTTTGACGAGTTGTGATACGACAAATTCATCAGTGATCCAGAAGATGTGGAGCCATTGTGAGTTCAGGAAGAAGAGAAAGAGAACGCTTTTCCCCAGCTTTTTGCCTTTCGTGAGATCAAAGAGGTAGAGAACGGAGGCGGAGAGGAGTGCGGGAATTTCCGTATAGTCAACGAGGACGATGATGATTTCCCAGAGAGGTGTAAGTGTGAAGAAACTCTGTTCGACCAATCTCAATGCAATGACATGGGCAGCAAGCCAGTACAGATGTACAAGTTGGAGGGCGAAGAGACATGTTGTGATTGCAAGATTTACAACGTAGTGCCTTTCATACCACGCAAAAAAGATGCTCAGTGGTCCTGTAGGGGCGGAGTTCATGAGGCTAGTATAACACAGGAAATAGGGCTACACTCTGTGTGTTTTATGTATCTCTCTACTCTTTTTTCCAAAACTTCCAAGGAAAAGCAGGAAGACGCAGACAGCCGTAATGCTGATCTGCTTACGCGAGCAGGATACATTGCAAAGACCATGGCAGGAGTGTACTCGTACCTTCCTCTTGGTGTGCGTGTGCTCAAGAATATTGAGTGTATCGTACGGGAAGAAATGGGTGCTATTGGTGGGCAAGAAGTTCTTCTCTCTGCTCTTTCTCCACGGGAAGCATGGCAGAAAACAGGACGATGGGATGCATTTGATGCACTTTTTCAATTGTCAGGTGCTGCTGACCAGGAGTATGCGCTCAATCCTACTCATGAAGAGATCGTGACACCTCTTGTACAACAGTATGTGCATTCGTACAGAGATTTACCGTTTGGCTGTTACCAGATTCAGACAAAATTTCGTAAAGAGCTACGGGCGAAGTCCGGGCTTTTACGAGGACGTGAGTTTCTCATGAAAGATTTGTACTCGTTTCACTGTAGTGAGGAATGTCTGGAGAAGTATTACGAAAAAGTTCAAGGAGCGTATGAACGTATTTTTGAGCGATCAGGCTTAAAAGATCGTACATACCTGACATTTGCATCTGGCGGGTCGTTTTCCCAGTATTCACATGAGTATCAGATTCTTCTGGAGACCGGAGAGGATACTATTTATGTCAGTGAAGATGCGGAACGAGAAGGAAAACGTATTGCGATTAACAAAGAAATTTACGAGGAAGGAAAAACGAGATGTCCTATCACAGGAGGTTTGGCATTCCGAGAAGAACGTGGTTCAGAGGCTGCGAATATTTTTAAACTTGGCACACGGTTTTCGGAGGCGTTCGACTTACACTTTCTTGACGAGAAGAATGAACAGCAGCTGGTTGTGATGGGGTGTTACGGTTTAGGCATTTCTCGAGTACTTGGGATTCTTGTTGAAGCGTTTGCCGATGAGAAAGGACTCGTCTGGCCTGAATCCATTGCTCCGTATGCGTATCACATTATTCCTCTTGCGAAGAAGAAAGAGGATCACGTGTACATGAAGGCTCTGGAGGTCTACAACAAGTTATGTGCAGAGGGGAAAGGATGTCTGTTTGATGACCGCATTGATCAGTCAGCAGGGTCACGTTTTGCGGATGCAGAACTTTTGGGTATTCCAAAGCGATTAGTCATTTCGGAAAAAACTCTTTTAAAAGACGAAGTGGAAGTCATGAGTCGTCAAAGTGGCGCAGTGCAGCAGGTGCGGATTGATTCACTAAAATAATCTTATTCCATTTCTTCCATTGGTTGGTTTGAAGGCGGATTCGGCATGTGAGAGTACATCCGTCTGCGCTCGAATTGGGTGCAGATATTGGATATTAGAGCGGCGGCCTGATCTGCTTGGGGAATGAATCGTATTTCCATGGCGTGTCCCATTCCTTCTTTGAGGTCGAAATGCAGTGACCCAAAGGGAAAAATATTCCAGAATTGTGTTTCTGCGGAGACGCTTGCGACATTTTCGAGATTCATCTGTTTTACTTTTTGATGGAAGATGGATGATTGCTCAACCCACACGATTTTATCGGTGGTCACGAGAATGAAGTCGTACTTCCAGTCGAGATACGTTTTGAGAAAGTTTGGAAAGGCAAAAAGGAGCCAAATGACAAAGAGTACTGTGGTAATTGTCCATGTGGAAATTTCAAAAGGAAAATCTGCATACGCAATCAGTATTCCTGCAGTGATCAGGATCGCAGTAATAATGAGTTGGTAGATTGTCGAGAGCACAAAGAAAAATCCATGACGGAATATGGTGGCAACTTCCTTCTCGTCTTGAGAAATAAATTTCCGCTTTGCCCGTTCAATATCCGTTTCGAGAGCGAGAAGCCTCACATCTACAGTGTACAGGTCTTGTTATACAGTGGCTATAGACGGTTTTTTGTCACCAATAATCGCTTCGTACCCTTTGCGAAAAGTCCACGCGAGTCCTCCGATAACGAGGGCAATGCCAAATCCGGCAACAACATATTCTGCGACAGTGTGTCCGGCTACTTCTGTTTCAAGTAGGGTCATGCTGCTGTGGCGTATTCGGGTTTTTGAGACAGTGTTCTATGCACGTGAGATCGATAATTTCCAATGACAAAATCCGCAGTATCCGGAATCCACTTCCCAAGCAGGCTTACTCCCTTTCCAAGGGCGGTGAATGGTTTGAGGTGGAACAGTGCGTCTATTCCTTCAACAGTCGTTCGACGCATGCGTGGGAACGGACCTTCGGGCATGCGGCGAATGTTGATACCGTTATCGCCTATGCGCGTGAGATCATCAATGGCCGCATCAAATCCTTCTGTCACCGCATGAATCGCACCTGCTGCAAGACGACTTGTTCTGTGAATTGTGTGTCCGATAACGTCGCTTGGAGCATTTGGTCCTGCTTGTGCATACTCCTTCGTCTCATCCCACCATCGATTGAGATTGGGAAGGGTAATCGGAATGGAGTGGCATTTTTCCTTCATTGGAGCCTTATTTTGGCAACTTGAAGGTAAAATGTCAAACCTTCTTTCAAAAATTCCTTGCATTGCGGCAGATCTTCCTATAAAAATCTTGCGCTTCGCGTCTCGCGACGCGTGAGTTCGTTCTTTCCTTACACATCGAAACCGCCCGCAAAGGCGGTTTTTTTGTACGTGGGGGAACCATGGTTCCCCCACGAGCCCCCTCCTTCAATGTGTGACTCCAGACAGGCGAAGCCTGTCTTCGTCACAGATTTGTTTTTCAAATGAGTTTTTTATTGTGTGTACGTTGAGTTTTACTATTATGCGTCCATGCAACGTGAGCATTTTTTGTTTATTCCGGAGGTATCTCTGATACTGTTTCGTGATAGCTGTGTCTTTCTCTTACAGCGACAGAATACTGGATATGAGGATGGAAAGTATTGCTTTATTGCAGGCCATAAAGAGCAGGGCGAGACCGTAAAACAGGCAATGGTACGTGAAGCGAAAGAAGAGGCAGATTTGGATATTACTGAACGAGAGTTGGTTCTGTCTCACTTTACACACAGACATGCACAGGGTCATGAACGTGCGGCATTCTTTTTTACGATACCAAACTTTACAGGAGAGCCTCGAAATGCTGAGCCGGAAAAATGTAGTCACTGTGATTGGTTTCCGCTGAAAAATTTGCCAGAAATGATGCCGTACATGCGTACAACGCTTGATCGGTATCTGGAGGGACATCTTTACTCGGATTTCGGATGGGAGCGTAGTAAGCTGGTGCAGCATGTTATCTAAAGCCTATGATCCACAGTCCGTTGAAGGCCGCATTTATCAAATGTGGGAGGAAAGTGGTGTATTTAGAGCGAATCGGGATAGCGGGAAGGAACCATTTGTGATCAGCCTTCCACCACCCAATGCGACAGGACAACTCCACCTTGGTCATGCGGTGATGCTGTCGCTCGAAGATATCTTCATCCGTTTTGCCAGAATGCAGGGGAAGGAAGCACTGTGGGTTCCGGGAACAGATCATGCGGCCATTGCGACGGAAAACGTAGTGATCCGGAAAATTCAGGATGAGGAGGGGATTACTGATCCACGAAAGGAGCTTGGTCGTGAAGAGATACTGAAGCGTATTCAGGCATTTGTTGAAGAGAGTCAGGCAACTATTCGGTCTCAAATTCGCAAAATGGGAAGTTCCTGTGACTGGTCACGAGAGGCATACACGATGGATCCGTCTCTCAATCGGTGCGTGAATGAAGTTTTTAAAAAGATGTACGGTGACGGGCTCATTTACCGTGGTCATCGCATTGTGAACTGGGATCCAAAATTGCAGACGAACGTGAGTGATGATGAAGTGGAGCGAAAGGAAGAAACGGCGCCATTCTATACATTCAAGTATGGACCGTTTGCAATCAGTACCGCACGTCCCGAAACGAAGTTTGGTGATAAGTATGTTGTGATGCATCCAGATGATAAACGATACAAAAAATACAAGCACGGTGATACGTTTGAGTGTGAATGGATCAATGGAAAGGTTACGGCAACCATTATTAAAGATACTACTGTGGATCCGGAGTTTGGGACGGGAGTCATGACGATTACACCATGGCATGACACCGCAGACTTTGACATTGCCGAGCGCTATAGTCTCGACAAAGAGCAGATTATTGATTTTGCAGGCAGACTGCTTCCTATCGCAGGAGAGTTTACGGGAATGTCTATTGTTGATGCTCGTCCGAAGATTGTGGAGAAGTTGAGAAAAAAAGGTCTATTTGTGAAGGTTGATGAAAACTATGTCCATAACGTTGCTCTCAACAGCCGTGGAAAGGGAATCATTGAGCCGCAGATTAAAGAACAGTGGTTCATCGATGTGAACAAGAAAGTGGTTGCTTGGAAAAAAAAGAAGATGAGCCTTAAGGAAGTCATGCAGGATGTCATCCACTCCGGCGATATTACGATCATTCCGGATCGATTCGAGAAGATGTACTTTCACTGGATTGATAATCTTCGTGACTGGTGTATATCTCGCCAGATTTGGTGGGGTCACCGCATTCCTGTGTGGTACTGCATTGGTGACGGTGCATGCACGCTAGAGTGTAAGGGTCCCATGGTTTCTGTAGAGCCTCTAGAACAGTGTCCTCATTGCGGTTCGACGAACCTTGAGCAGGATCCTGATACACTCGACACGTGGTTCAGTTCTGCGCTCTGGACGTGGAGCACGCTGGTTGACCGCAAGCTCACGGACGATTTTTCACGTTCCCTTGAAGATATCCTTAATCAGAGTCCGGACTTTCAGCGGTTCCATCCAACGAGTGTTCTTGAAACGGGGTATGACATACTGTTTTTCTGGGTCGCGCGCATGATTCTCATGACGACGTATGCAACGGGACATATTCCTTTCAAGACAGTGTATTTACACGGAATGGTTCGAACGCGTGACGGAAAGAAAATGAGTAAGTCTGACCCGGAAGGATGCATAGATCCGCTCGAAGTGATTCCGACATTCGGTGCGGATGCCCTGCGCCTATCGATGATTGTCGGACAGAGTCCTGGTCATGACTTTTCTCTCTATAAAGAGAAGATTGCCGGATATCGGAATTTCGTCAATAAGTTGTGGAATGCATCAAGGTTTGTACTGTTGCAGTGTGAGAATGCATCAGTGGATCCGCATGCGGTGAAGACAGATGCAGTAGAACATCATCAATTATCTCTTGCGGACAAAGCACTCCTTTCCGCTTTGCAAAATTTGGTAGAAGATGTCACAGAAAAATTACAACAGTATCGCTTAAGTGAGGTAGGTGAAAAGCTGTACAGTTTTGTATGGGAGTACTTTTGTGATTGGTATTTGGAGCTTAGTAAAGACGAAGCGAATCCTCCTGTGCTTATTCATATTCTGCGGACACTTTTACAACTTCTGCATCCGTACTGTCCGTTTGTCACGGAAGAGCTCTGGGCGTCCGTGAAATCAAAAGATGCCGGGATGTTGATAAAAGAATCCTGGCCTACTGTCGTGGAAGCATTACAAGACCAAGAGTCGTTCGATCATTTTCAGCGCGTTATCGACACGATTACTGCCATTCGGAAGGTTCGTGCAGATCAGGGTGTTGCACCAGATAAAAAAATTGCCGTGGTGGTTCACTCGGAAAAGTGGGTGGAGCTTTTGGAATCTCAGCAGGAACATATTCGTCGTTTGGCACGGGTGGAGAGTCTCACATTTGCGCCATATGGTGAGCATCCAGAAGAAGTAGCGAGTGTATTTTTACAGGATATTGAAGTACATGTATGCCTTGAAGGGTTGATTGATAAGGAGAAAGAGCGTGAGCGATTAACCAAAGAACAAGAGAAACTTGAAGGATTCCTTAAAGGAGTTCAGGCGAAGTTAGGGAATAAGCAATTTATAAAAAATGCACCGGCAGACGTTATACAAAAAGAAAAAGAGAAGCTCCAGACAGCGATGGAGAAGTTACAGAAGCTTGAAGAACGGTTGAATAGTCTCTAGTATTTTCGCACCACACCTCGAACGACGCCGGCGACTTCCAGTGAATCTGCTGCGTACATGTCTGGGTAGGCAGCATTTTCTGCCTGTAGGTAATATTTTCCTTTATTTTTCATCAGGCGTTTGAGGGTGAATTCTCCATCCAGCACCCCCACGACAATATCACATACTTTCGGCTCAGCGCTTTTTTCAACAATGACCAGGTCACCTTCCATAATGCCGGCATCAACCATGCTGTCTCCTCGTACACGGAGAAGGAAAGTCGAGCTTGGTTTTGCAATGACATACTCCTGAATGGCGATTGTATCTTCGACTTGAGCCTGAGCGTCGTCAGCAGGTCCTGCGGCAATGGGACCAAACAGAGGGAGTACAAAACTTTCTGTGTATTCCTGTTCCCTTTCTGGTTCGAGAATTTTAATGCGTCCTTTTGGATCTTTCTGAATATACCCTTCTCTTACCAGAGCATTGACTACTTTTGCGATAGCATTCTTGCTTCGCACGCCAAAGGCAATGGCAAGGTCAGACAGAGAAGGAGTGTAACCGTTCTTCTGCTGAAACTCGCTAATGTAATTGAAGACGGTGCGTTGATGATCGGTAAGGGACATATGCGTCAAATATATGTGTTCCAGTATAGGTGAACGATTGTCCACTGTCAAAAATCAAGACTTGCGTTTACTGCGAAGCTGTAGCGTCTTCTTTTTCCTCGATGATAATATCTAATTCCTTTTTCTGACTTAATTCGAGGTAGGTAATGGTCCAGACGGTTTGCTTAAATACATGCAGGTAGGAGAGGAAGTAGCTTAAAACAAGAAAGAGGGTGGCGCTCACAATAGTTGCGATAGTGTATCCCAGCGCAGCCGGCAGAAAGCGGACGAGCAACAGTCCAAGGCCAATCGCGGTTGCAGGAATGAAGAAAATCATCAGTGCATTCATCAGAATGCGCAGGGAGATCATGATGAGGAGCAGGATCAGGAAAACGACGTGTCCCAAATAACTGATAATGAGTTTGAAGCTGTGTCCAATGGCGCCAAAGATGCCCATTTTACGAATCACGACGGCTTCTTCTCCAAAGCTTGCAAAGAATTTGAGGATACTGGATATGATGAAGAAGAAGACAATCAGTCCCACTGCGGTGTACTTGAAATTTCCCGATCCTCCGTAACGGAGAATAAGGGAAATGGCGGTGATGGTTGTGGTGATATTGCTGAAGACGAAGATTTCGTGGATAGCGAAAATTGGCCAGAAGTTATAGAGTGCCAGAACGAGTCCTCCACGCAGTTCTTCTTTACGGTGTGCTTTTGCGGATAGTCCGATAATTGCCCCGAGGCACATTTTGGGCATGAAAAATTCGATGAGAACGAGGAGAATGAAGAAGATAATGATGGTTAAAAACAGCCAGAAAGGAAGCACGCGGTAGAGAATCGCCTCGATTTCAAAAAACTGCACCACTTCACCTGTTGTGAAGTACGTGTAGGCAAAGTGTACCTGCCAGAAGACGAGTTTTGCTTCGAGCAGTGTTTCGAGCAATGTGGACGCGAATCCCCAGTGGCGGATGCGCCTCTCTTTTTTTGTAATGGCCCATGCTTCTGCAATGATTTCCTTTGGGGTCATCATTATTGCATGGAGGAAAGAAGATCCTGTAAACGACTATGCTGGTAATTTTTTCCAAGAACAATGGTAATGTCTTGCGAGCCTGTTGGCTCTTCTTGGAGGGGAAGGTGTAGCACAGTGGCAAGAACAGATCCTGCCGCCAATTCTCCGGGTGCCAGAAGTATGGAGTCCTCCTGTTTTTCAGCCGCATTGCGTACGTCTGTTATAGGAATGCCGAATTTTTTTAATTCGCTGCTCAGTTTTCCCGCACTTCCCGGCGGGGCGCCGGCATTCAGGATCGCGATGGAAGGTGTCTGAAGATGCAGCGTGCGTATACCAAAGAACAGTTGTGATAGTGTATGAATTTGTTTCCACGTCACAGGAAACTCTGGAATGGAGACCGGGAGTAGGACTGATGCACCGTCAAAGAGATCGCGTGGTGGTGTGTAGAGTAGTCCTCCGGGCTCGAGTACGTCTCCGTAGAGCCCATTTCTGTCGCTGAGCTGCATCGCGAAGATAGTGTCTGTGTTGATGGAACGGCCTTTTACAGCGAGCGCGACGAGTTCTGGAATACTCATTGTGGTGTACACATGTTCTTGAAAGTTCTGAAAGAGAGAAAGAAGAACGTGTGGTTTTCGGAGAAGTCCTTCTTCTTTTACTTTCTTTCCAAGAGCCTGTAACAGCATTTGCTGTCTTTCGGAACGACTAAAGTCGCTGGTGCTATGTCGGCTGCGTGCGTATTTTAATGCTGTTTCTCCGTCGAAATGGTGTGTTCCCTGGCGAATTTCAAAGAGTTCGTATGTGTAGTTCGGACCGGGATACTCGGGGTCGACAATGTCGTAAGGCACGTACACCGTGACGCCACCAATGGCATCTACTGCCTGCACAAAACCTTCAAAGTTCACTTTGATCGTATGGTGGATATTCATATCCAGTGCTGCGCCAATTTCTTTTGCCAGTTGCTTCATACCTTCTTCTTCTGCCTCTTCTTTACTTTTTCCATGGGCTGTGAGTTCGTAAAAATAATCTCGGTATAAACTATTTAAGCGTCCTTCTCCCATAGATTCTGTTTTGAGGAAGTATAGATCGCGTGGAAGAGAGAGAAGTCCGATGCTTTCAGTTGCTTCATCGATGCTTGCAACGATAATACTGTCTAGTAAGTATTCTCCTGTTTCATCACCTTCTCCCAGGAGGAGGATGTTGGTTCTTCCTTGAGTGTCTGTAGGGATAGTGGCCGTCTTTTCTCCCAATGAGAATGATGAGGGTAGGCTGATGGAGGAGACAGATCGCAGAACAATGGTCCCGATGAGGAGTGCAAGTGCTATGGCGATTGCCGCAATAAAGAATTTTTGCACAGTGTGAAGTATGCGACGATCTCGTTCCCGCTCCTCTTCTTTTTGACGATGTGTGATGTACCACTTACAGAGTGGCCCGGATACAGAGAGAACCATGCGTGCTACATTTGCCCACTTCTTTCCATGGGAATGCGATGGTTGTTCTTCAGAGTCGTGAACGCGTCTTGAGGAGAAGGACATTATAGGAAGTATAGCAAAAAAGAGGATTCAAAGGATGCAAAGGCTACAAAAGAAACAAAAGAAACAAAAGAAACAAAAGACACAAAAGACACAAAGGAGCGAGCGTTCTTTGGATCTTTTGAGTCTTCTAAAGTCTTACTTCAACGTTACCTTTGCTCCTGCTTCCTCCAATTTCTTCTTCATGGTTTCTGCCTCTTCTTTTGGTACGTTTTCCTTCAGTACTTTTGGTGCAGAGTCCACAGCTGCTTTCGCTTCACCAAGTGCGAGACCTGTGATTTCGCGAACCACTTTAATGACAGCAATTTTCTGTCCTCCAGCTTCTGTGAGTTCCACGGAGAATGCACTCTTTTCCTCAGCTGCGCTTCCCCCAGCGTCACCACCTCCACCACTTCCTACAGCAGCGATGGCCACGGGGGCTGCAGCGGAAATACCGTACTTCTCTTCCATGAATTTCACGACGTTATTGAGTTGGATAACGTTGAGTTTCTCCAACGCGTTGATAAGTGCTTGTTCTTCTTTGGAGAGTTCTACTGTTGTTGCTTCGTCTGCCATAGGAATAAAGGGAAAAAGGGTAAGAAAATAGATTACGTGGTAGATTCCTTCTGTTTGGCCAGTTCTGATGCTGCCCGGGCGAATGACTGCAGAGGACTACCTATGCATCCGGCAAAGCGAATAAGCGGTGACTGCATCATGCCAGCAAATGTTGCGAGTAGTACTTCGCGGCCTGGAATCTTTGCGAAAGCTACTGCGTCTTTTTGGGAAAGGAGCTTCTCTTCAAAAATTCCACCAGTGAGTACGATTTGTGGATAGTCTTTACTGAATGTATGGGTCAGTTGTGCTCCTGTCAGCGGATCGCTGTAGCTAAAGATTGCGGCAATCGGTCCATCCATTGACTGATCGTCCGGCAGAGGAAGTTTGTGGTTTTCCAGAGCGATTTTCAGGAGTGTTTTTTTGGGAATTTGCATTTCCGCGTCACGTTCTTTGAGTTGCTTTCGCAATCTGGAAATGCTGTCTACATTCAGTCCCTTGTATTGCGCAAACATCACGGATGTTGCCTTTTTAAGTGCATCGGCCAGCTTACTCAACTTTTCCTCCTTTTGTATTCGACTGAGTGCCATATGAGTGTGGTGAGATACGCAAAGTCTCCCTTACCCGGGAGACCAGCGAGGCACACGGCACGAACTATCAAGCCTGAGCCGTATAACCGATGCTGTATGCCTCGGAGGGTCTTATTTCGGCCTGCGACCTTGCGCCCTCGGTCTTCGGGTAAGCGACAGTCTATTGCAATAATGCCTTTCTTGTCAAATTTTTCTTCTTAAATACCTTTTTTCTTGATAAATACCTTTTTTCTTCATTAGGATTACCCTGTGAAGGAGGAGATGACTCTTCAATGGGATGACACGCTAGAACGAATAGGAGTGTCTTATGCACTGTATGGAACGTCACGTGTACATGCAGCGTGGGAGTGTGCTCGAGAGACGTATGCAGGCACGCTCCACTGGTCTGGTGAACGATTTGATGAACATGTTCTTGGAGTACTGAAAGTCTTCATGCGTTTTTGTCCTGATGCGGATGCGGTACAGGCATGCATACTGCATCATGTACTACAGTTCCCACATTGGAATACGCAGCGACTCGACCTGCTTTTTGGAAAAACCATTCAATCCATCGTACGACAGGTACATTTGCTTTCCCATGTCACACTGCGCAATCGCCGTGTTCCTGTCCAGAATCTTCGCAAAATGTTAGTGCAGGCATCAGATGATCCGCGAGCACTGCTTATTATTCTCTGTGATCGGTGTTCTATGCTGCAGCATATTCACCTCCTTTCTGAGGGGGAACAGCGGCGTGTGTGTCAGGATGTGTTGCAATTGTTCGCTCCCGCGGCTGCACGTTTAGGTATCTATGCATTGAAGCATGAGCTGGAACGCCTTGCGTTTCCTGTTGCATACCCTACAGATGCAGAGCGCATTCAAGGTCAGATTGATGTATTTTGGAAAGAGTACAGTGCTTTCTTACAAGAAACAGCAATACACGTTCAAGCATTCTTACGTGAGCATGGTGTACATGCAGTGGTGAAAGCTCGCGAGAAACAGCTCTACAGCATGTTTGCCAAAATGCATCGGAAAGGTGTCTCGCATATCACGCACATCTACGACTTATTTGCTTTGCGCGTTGTGGTGAACTCCGTAGAGGAGTGTTATCGGGCTCTCGGTTTTTTGCATACGTTGGGCCATCCTGTTCCTCACCGTTTCAAGGATTACATTGCGTTTCCCAAGCCGAACGGATACCGGAGTGTGCATACGACGCTCACGTGTCTTCCAAAGGTACCGCCGCATGTCTTTACCGAAGTACAGATTCGCACGCACGATATGCATCGCCAGGCGGAGTTGGGTATTGCTGCACACTGGCAGTACAAAGAAATGGGGTCGGTGCAGCGTGCAACGCACAAGGCGCATCTGGAGGAACTGTTAGCAGATACGAGGGCTGCAGAAGTGGGAAGCACGGATCATATCTTTGTGCTCACGCCCACCGGAGATGTCATTGAACTGTTGGAAGGCTCCATGCCGCTGGACTTTGCATTTGCCATTCACTCCGATCTGGGTTTCTGTTTTCGCTCTGTCCGCGTCAATGGCGCAATTGTACCTATGGATCACATACTCGATAATGGTGATGTAGTCGAGATTATGCGCTGGAAGTCGCCTCGTCCTTCCGTGAAGTGGTTGTCTCTTGTGCGCACTGCGGGAGCCCGTTTACGTTTGCGGAAATTCTTTGCTGCTCAGGAAGACATCGCTGCTCAGGAATACTCTTCTGAGGTAAAAGAAGAACAACCGCGTGGCGTCGTGCGGCGCGTGAAGAAGCATCCACTGACAGTACAGCCTCGGCAGAAGATCATTTGTGACGGCATTGCCATGCCGACGAGCTTTGCCAAGTGCTGCCGGCCGGATGAGCGTGGAAAGGATGTTTCTCTTGTTGGAGTGATTGGACGTTCGGGCATTGTGAAAGTGCACTGGGACGAGTGTGGATTTCTGAAACGCACCAACCCTGAACGACACGTTGTCGTCATGTGGCGGACGGAGTGAGCTCCTTCTTCACTTTCTCGATGGTTTTCTGCCAGTGTAGTTGCTGGTAAGCACTACCGCCGGGATGGCATTGTTCGCGGATGTTTTCTTGCTCTTTTTGTGGGAACATCTGGAGAAATGCAGTGATAGATTCTTGCATTTCTTCATGGGAAATGGAAATGTTCATATCTTTCGTGAGTTTGGCGATGCCGAACTGGAATTTGAGTTGTTTTTCCGCTTCCTCATTCAGTTCTTTGATGAACTGATCCTTATGCTCTTCTTGCTTTTTCAGCCACTGTTCTCGCTGCGTATCGTTGGATAATCTCTGGAGCATGTTTTCGAGCATCCTTTGTGCTTCCTCTTCAATGAGTTCTTCTGGAAATTTGGTTTTCACGGCGCTCACAACATTCTGGAAGAGTTCCTGCTCTTGTTTTTGTTGTCCTTCGCGTTGCTTTCGCATGTAGATGGACTTCTCTACCTGTTTTTTGAACTCTGCGACAGTAGGAACTTCCCAGTGCTTCTTGACGAGTTCATCCGTGAGCTCTTTGAGACTCTCTTTCTTTTGAAGCTCTTCGATGACCGTGTCAATTTCTTTGGCTGTCACATTGATGCCCTTTCTTGGATCTGTCAGCTTTTTAGGGGAAGACATCTGGATGTCCGGACGTTCGATGAGTGTAATCTCGGTGCTCAGCGGAGCCAGAGATTTGAGTGCAATCCTTGGGGGAATGATGGGATTGATACCCTCTTTTGCGATGCATTCTGCAAGGTGTGTTTTCACAAGCATGCGTACGACGCGATCGAGAAGTTGCTGTGGATCAATATGTCGCAGGAGTTCTTCTAGGGGGGCTTTACCAGGCCGGAAACCAGGCATTTTGATTTTTGCCCCCAGTGCTCTCGCTGCACGTACTCGCTCTGTTTCCTCTTCCTCTTTTGAGAATGTCAGCATGAGAACATATTTCCCCGGTGATGGTTTGGTGACTTTGCTGTCCATGAAAGAATGCTATCGCCCTTTCTGACGTTGATGTTTTTGGAAGAAGACGAGGAGGGGAGTGGCTACGAAAAATGACGAGTACGTACCCAAAATGATGCCTATAATCAGAGCCAAGATGAACCAGCGAATACTTTCCGAGCCCAGAAAAAACAGTGCGAGGAGCATAATGAGCGTACTGGTACTGGTATTGACTGTGCGATGAATGGATTGTCGCAAACTCTGCTCTGCAGTTGTGGAGAAGTCTTCACTCTTCTGCGCTGTAAAGAGCGTGTCGCGTATGCGATCGAAGATGACGATAGTGTCGTTGACTGAGTACCCCATAATGCTGAGGATGGCGGTGATAAACAACATATCCAATTCGAAGGATGTCAGGAAACTCAAGATGGTGAATATGCCAATGGTGACGAGTACATCGTGAGCAATTCCTGCCAGTGCGCACACGCCAAACATCCAAGGGTTTAAACGTCTTGGTACTTTACGAAAGGCGAATGCCAGGTAGAGGATGATGGCAACGGAAGCTGCGGCCAGCGCCCATGCCGCGCGTTTTTTGAGATTGGCTCCGACAATGGGTCCAATAGTGGTGAACTGCAGTTCTTCCACTGTGCCAAGTTCTTCCTGCAGGTTGTTGAGTAGATTCACATGCTCCTCTTGCGAAAGATCTCGCGTGCGCACCAAAAATGTTTTTGCTTTTGTTGTGGAAATGTTGGCAGATGCAATCTGCACGAGGGGGTCGCTGTATAGCGTACGAGACAAGTCATCTTTTGTCTTGTCTTCAGGGAGACGTAGTTCCAGAAGTGTCCCTCCGGTGAAATCGATACTCAGGCGCGGGCCGGGATAGATCAGGAGACCGATCGCAAAAAAGACAAGGACGAGAGAAGTGCCAGAACACAGTTTGCTAATGTGTGCGTATTTCATTCTTATGATAAGAGTAGCGAGTTAGAGCTCACGGAGCAATTCTTGAATTTTTTTCTGTGTAGAATCTAGTGCCAACCCTTTTTCGAGTACTTTTTTTGCCTCTTCCGTCTTTCCCAGACGAAGCGCAATCTCCCCGAGCCCTGCAAGGACAGCAGCATCGTTGGGCCAGGAAACGGCTGCTTCCTGCATGAGAAGGTATGCCTCATCAAGTTTTCCTGTTTGCAGAGCCACGTCGACGTATGAGGCAACGAGATCTGGACTTGCGTCATTTCCTGAGAGGAGAGTGGTGTACTGCAGCAGTGCGTCTTCAAACTGTTTTGCCTGCATGGCGCTCTCTGCCAGACGTATGCGCACTTCTTTTTCCGGAGAGAAGCCGTTTTTCAGTGCGTACTGGTAGAATGTCATTGCACTTTCTGTATTGCCTAATCCGGCGTAGGTGCGTCCAAGGAAATATTGTACTTCGGGTTTTTGTGGATCCAACGCGTATGCACGTTCAAAAGAGATAAGTGCTTCGGATACACGTTCTGTCGTGAGTTCGCAGTATCCTTGGACGATCCATGCGTCGCGATAGTTTTCTTCCTGTTGTACCACTTGCGCCAGGAGCGGGAGCGCAAGTTCACATTCTTGCACCTGTGCCAATGCACGTGAAAGGAGAGTGGTGAGATGGAGTGGAGGACTTTCTGGAAAGAGCGCATATTCGTCGTAGGCAGACTGAATAATTGATGCGTAGGTGCGCAGAGTCGGCTCCCAGCCAATGGCAGTTTGTTGCAGATACGACTGTGCTTGCTCATGTTTTCCTTGAATAAGTGCGAGAAGGCTGAGGATGTACTGTTTGTGTGGTGAATCCGGTGCATGTGTCATGTAGTTTTGCACTTTTGTGAGTTCTCCTGTGCGCAGCAGAACGATACTCTCCAACAGAAGAATGTCTTCTTCTCGGGCTCCTTCCTGTCGTAACTGTTGCACAATGTTACGAACGTTACTGATATTGCGTAGCTGAAGTTCTGCCTGTGCGAGTTTACGCAATGCAGGAATGCCTCCGTGCTTGCGTACTGCTTCTTCATATTCTTTTTTTGCAGCGCTCCATTCTCCTTGGAGTGCAAAGATATCTCCTTTGCGTAAATGAAATACCGCTGTTTCCTGTGATGCAGACGGAGAAGTGAGAATAGTTGCCTGCACTGTCGAAGCGGGTGTTATTGAGGTTTGCGTTTCCAGTTTTGCAGTGAGTGATGCTGTTGTCGTGTGTAATTCCCACCAGAGTGTTCCTATGACAAGGCATGCGAGCACGCATGCGCCGGCGATGGGGAGGATGTTGCGAGAAGACCACTGCATACGCAGTGCAGCCTACCATATTCAGGCAGAGAGGGGAGCTATTCTTTTACGAGGTCTGGACTCAGTTCACCATCGTCTGCTTCCTGTGGGCGTACTCCCAGTACGTTCTGTGCATGTATGTCAGCAAGGTGTTTTGGAATGACAGCTTCTACCGTTCCCCAGGTTGCTTCCATGGTTTTCGGCAGGAGAATCGTTACACGGTCTCCGACTTCTGCGCGGTAGAATGTAACGGATGCTAAGAGAACACGGTATGTTTTGCCATTGGCAAGCACCTTGTATTGACCATCTTCCTGGATGAGGGTTCCTTGAACCGTTTTTCGCTCTATGGGGGCAATTTGTTTGTAGATGAATTTCCCTTCCTCTGTAATGGTGAGTTTCATGCCATCTCCTTCGACAAGTTTACTTTTACTTGCGTAGTTTGCGGGTACAGGATAGCTTTCCCCGTTTGCATCAATCATATTCTGTCCATCGAATACACCTTCTACGACTTTTCCATCAACAGTTCCAGTACCACTCATGGTATGCGCTTTCAGTGTGTGTCGCTCTCGGTTGATGTCGCTAATACCAGTAAGGTCTCGTAGAAGCGTATTGGCAGTTTTTAAGGAGGATGTAGCGCTCTCGAGAAGCTCTTGTATATGGAGGAGTGTGTCTTCAGACATAATTTGATGTATGTGATGAACTGTGAGATCTCATTGTAACCTTTTTATTGGGTACATACAAGACGTTTGCATCATTCTCAAATCCGTCTTTGTGCCTGAATAGCGTCAAAAAATTGTATGGTTTGTTGCAGCCGGTGTTTTCTGTGACGATGGAGAACGAATAGGATGCCGGCAATGAGTGCCATGCTCCAGAGAACAAATGATGGCAATCCATCCTCGGAGAGTGTCGGTGGACTTGGTGTCATTGGAGAGGGGAGATCCTCTGGTGTCTGTGGAAAGCTTACCGTTGGAGGAAGGGGGGTGCCATCGGGTCCGATGACCGTTCCGGGGACGCTGGGAGGCGGATCTGACGGTTGGAACACGCCGCTCCCCTGTGGAGTTCCTTGGCCTAATGCTGTGAGCTCTTCCATAATATCTCCCGTAATGTCGATGGGAGTAAGTCGTATATAGTACGTGAAACCATTAATGAGGTCTCGCAACGTGTAGGCACGCAACTCGCCATTCAGTGTGCGTTTTTCAGTATATGTTCCTTCCTGTGTCCCGTACTCCAGAAAGAACGACGATAAGGGAAGGCTTGCAGGGAGTGATGGCCATTCCAGGAGGAGTGCGCTGTCTTGCGGACTCACCATCAATGTCAGTCCGAGGATCGTCACGCTTGCTTGTTCGCTTTTTTCAGGACTCTCCGCGTCTCCTTGCAATGCCGTGACCGCGAAGTAATACGTTTTTCCTGGCTGTAATCCGGACACATTGGCTTTTGTGGTACTGCGTCCTGTATCAAGGTTGTAGAGATAATCATTTGGGCTTTCTCCAACGTAAATGCGATATTCGTCCACCTCTTCTTCTACTGCATCCCATGTCAGTGCTGCAGCATTCCCTTCAGCTGCTGCCTGAAGATTTTGGACTTGTGAGAGTGGTTTAGGGTTCACAGAGAACATACTCTGGATTTTCGTACTATTCCCGGCATCGTCTACTGCAGTAATGCGTGGCTGGTACGTTCCTGCGGGGCCAACAGAAAAGAGTGTTTGATAGGTGCCAGGGTTTTCCGTTTCCTTGAGAGTAAATTCTTTCTCTTCCTGCTCTTGCGGTTGCTTGAGGCGCATAGTCACGCTTGACAACTCAGGTTCGGTGATGACAATGGCGAGCACGCTGGACTCTGCGGTAGGCTTTTCCGGAGAGAAGGTGATGCTTTGAATGTCCGGTGGCTCATTATCGAGAAAGAGGTGAATAGGTGCAGATTCTGTTTTTGGGTTGTTAATATCCTGTACGCGAATTGTGAATTCTCTATGATCTTCGTGGAGTTCAATCTCTGCGGAAAATGTACCTTCCAGATTGTTGGTGTCTGTAATCACATCTTCTTTCCCACCCATGATCCTCACATCAATGTAGGATGGACCTTGTCCTTCAAGCATTATTTTCGCTGAATTTACCGTATCTCCATCTTTGTGGGATGTGATGCGGATGGATTTCCCCCCGGGACTCACTGCTTTTCCCGTGACGGTGATCTCTTTTTCCCCGAAAATAGTTTCTGGTTGTTTTTTGTCCTGTACACGGATGGTGTGGGTTCCTGGTGAGTAGAATGTGAGAGCAAGAGCAAATTTTCTTTCTCCCTGATCGCTTTCTTGGAATTTATACAATCCTTTGTTCGGTCCCTGTTTGAAGGGGACATCCGCATCAGGATCTGTTGTGGTAATTTCCACTTCTCCGTCGTAGTTTTCCACGGACCGTCCATCGCGATCTACTGCACGGATAGCAAACGACTGTGCGGCAATACCCACCTGCATTTGGTCCGGTACGGTGATTTCAAAGTGATCAATGACATCAAAACTCTTCCCTGCCTGGGCGGTGAGAATTCTCCAGGAAGGATTTTTTGTAGTAGAAGAAGAAACAGGGCCTGCAGTGCTTTGCGTGCGCACGGCGAATGAGTCGTCGAGCATTTGTCCGCTGAGGAGATCCATTGCTCGTAGTGTCAGCACGCCTTCTCTTTGCGTGCGTACGGTAAAGTACTGTATTCCGTTCGCGTTCGTCTCTTTTGTTTGTTCTGACACGCTATCTTCCGTGCGATTGGAAATGAGTGCCACAGGTCGTGTGGGAAGAGGGTTTTCGTACTGGTCAAACAATGTCACTTGCACGGTGAGCTCATCTGTACCGTTGGGAATAATGGTGGCACGTTCCGCGGTAATAAAAGATGTTTTTGTATCAATAGACTCTGGATGTACGGTGAATTGTGCTTGTATGTTTGTAGGTGTAATGCGGATGGTGTACACACCTGCTTTTTCCAATGCATATCCCGGCAGCGCAAGGTGCGCGTTGCCTACGTCATCCGTTTGTCCTTGCAGGGAGAGTTCTTCATCCTCAGGGCTACGAACATGGAGCGTGAGAACTTCTCTTGGTTGGAATCCTTCCAATTGAATACTTGTACTGAGTCCTACGATGGTATCATCAACGGTGACCGTCTGTGCATGTACCTCTGGGATGAGGAGCGCGAAGCCAACGAGGAGAAGTGCGAATTGGCGCATAAAATCTTATTATTTTACACTTTTTTTGCGCTTCACTCAATTCCTACATGTTATTCATGAACTATTTTTTACAAATGTCCATACCCTTTTCCTCTTCAGGAATCTCATTTCTTCGCGGAGAAGCAGCAGAGGTGTATATACTATCACATATATGAAAAGCACACGTTCCACTCTCGTATTCGCCCTTTTCTCGTCAGTGCTCCTATTTGCATGTGGAGCTTCAGAATCTGTTTCGTGTCAAAAACAGTACTGGGATGGTCTTGTGGGGGTGTGTGTGCCTGCAGGCTGGAATGAGGTGAGTACAGAGCAGCTGCGTGAGCGTGGCATACCGCAGGAGGTCGTGGTGGTATTTCAATCAGAGCAGTTGGTTTCCGGAAACATTCCGACCGTGCTTGTGACCAAAGAAATTCTCACGCGTGATTTCGATGCGTCTACATACAGCGAGTCGAACGTAGTTTCTGTAGCTTCCCTGCCTGCATTTGAGCAGGTAGACAAGCAGGAGCTGAAGATTGATGGAAAGAAAGTGCATCTTCATACTTTCATCGCACAACCGGTCACTGAAGAACCCAAAAAACGTTTCTATCAACTAAGTTCTGTCTCCCGTGGCGTTGGTTATACCATCACTGCCGTACTCCCTGTCAGTACTGATAAAGCCGTTGAACGTCAGGCATTGACGATGCTTCGTTCCCTAACGTTTGAACAGAGTATTAAAAAAGAAGAGAAGTAGGTTTAATACAGTTTTCCTCCCAGTGGCACATCTCTTTCAGGTTGAATGAGAACAGTGTTCCCCTTTGCATCAGGAACGCCGAGTGTTAGCACTTCTGAAATGTGTTTCCCTATTTGTCGTGGTGGAAAATTGACAACTCCTAAAACGTGTTTATGGAGCAGACTGTCCGTTGTGTAGTGTGGTGTCAGTCGTGCGAGAGATTTCTTTGTTCCGATTTCTTCGCCGAAGTCGATATATAAGATATGCGTTGAATACTTCCCCTCAGGGAAAGGTTCGATGTGTTTCACTACGCCAACGCGGATATCAATTGCCTCAAATTCTTTTGTGCTCGCCATTAAGGAGTGGGTACAGGTGGAGGCGCCGGCGAGAATCGAACTCGCGAATCGGGGTTTTGCAGACCCCTGCCTTACCACTTGGCTACGGCGCCACTATGATGAACAGTGTAGCGAAGTTTATGACAGAATGAAGTGCGTGTAGGACACTCGGAATTAACCGAATGTCAGTGTTTCGGGCCAGTAGATGAGGAGAAGGCCGAGGACGTACATGAGAAGACCGCCGAAGATGAGCGTGAAGCGGCGGTACTTGGTAGTGAGTCCTGTTGCATGAAGTGTGTAGACGGCGATACCGAAGATGATGATGTCATCGATCATGTAGAGCAGGATGTAGAGACCGATGTAGCCGTAGCGTGCGAGGTTGCTTACTTCATTGAATGCGAGAATTTGCGTGAAGACCGCAGGAAGACCGGCAGTACAGACAAGTTCAATCATGTTGACCGAGATCGCGAGAATGGCGACCCCGAGAATCATTGCCGGCCACGCGGCGTACTGCGAAAGCTCCTTCATGCGGTTGATGATCTTTTGGCGACGCGCTTGGTCAGTCACATGGCACACATTCGGGTCTTTTCCGAGTGCTTCGTAGAGGTAGAATCCACCGGCGCCAATCGCGACCAGACCGATGATTTTCTGGACCCAGACATTAAATCCAATGAGTAGGAAAACATTGAGCCATGCTGCGATGAAGATGTAGTAGATGGCACCACTGACGAAGAGGAATGTACCGCCGATGACCCACACTTTGCGCATGTCATTTGTTCCAATGAGAAGCGTCAGGAGGGTAATGAGCACCCACATGGCGCAAGGATTAAACCCATCAAGGAACCCAACGAAGATACTCAATGCGGGAAGTGTGAGATCGAGGAGGTTCACCTGCCCGAAAATCCACATATTGAAGATATATTTACTCTCATCCACTGCACATTCTTCCGTGCAGACACCTGTGGCAGTTTCCACTTCCACGTTTGATGCCGTAGCCAGGAATTCTTCATACGGGAGACATCCTTCTTCGGACGATTGGCATTCATCTAAGATGTTTTTGAGGTACTGTCCTGTATTTTCATCTTTATCGTAGCCTTGGGAGACATGTCCGTTAATGATGATTGTGGGAACACCCTGTTGGAGAGCAGGAGCGACCGCCTGCAACTCATGGAACATTTTCTGTGTATCGACTTGTGTGACCTCGTGGTATTCCACTTCCCATTCATTCTCATGTGCGAAACGTTCGAATGCGGCACAGTGCGGACAACCATCACGCACAAAAGCCACAATGTCCGCTCCGGGACTCGTGAGATAACGCCCTTCGGGAATCTGTCCCTTAAATGCTTTTTCCGGATAGATGCCCGCGAGGATGATTGCGGGAATAAATGCCACAATAAGGAAAATCCAGAGACGTCTCATGATGTATGTATCCAGTATATTGCAAAGGCAGAGACGTTGATAGTAGGTTGTATATTGTTCGAAATAAGAAAAATATGTATAATGATATGATGGTTGAGTCCGGTTTTATTCATGGTCGACGTGAGGATGGTGAACCTGCTTCATTTTCGGAATTCATGGACATGCAAAAGGGTTTATTGTTACGGTGGGATTTAGGAGTAGATGATCTGAATGAAAAACTGTTTATATGGGTTGCATTTTTTGCAAAGTACGTACGTGACATCTGTTCCCGGTATCCCATCAGCCTTGGAGAATTTGAAAGGAAATTTGCAGAGTTTGAGCAACGCCTTGTGCCACATTTACATAACTTACAATGTTTTCTGGAGACAGAACGGTCTCTCCATCAGGAGCGCGTGAAAGTTCTTCTGGGTGATCAAGTGGATGTGTCACAACCTTTGTCATTTGAAGATATAAGAACAGCTGTTCGTATTGAAGGGCCTGCGTATAATGATGATAAATCTGCGGTGCGTTTTGCGATTGTGTTTCCGGCTGTTTGGCAGGGTGAAACACATACTGAGGAACTCAATATTCCTCTCAATTTGGTTGATAAGAAGAAGGAGTAATGTCTATACTGCGATATGGGTTTGCAGCATTCCAACAAACCTGTCATTGCGACACTAGGAACGCATTCTGCGTTGCAGATTTTGAAGGGTGCGCGGGATGAGGGATTGCCCAATCTCTGTATTTGTCGGCGAGGAAAAGAGCAGCCATACCGGAGTTTCGGTGTGGCGGACGAAATCCTCTTACTGGATGACTGGTCTGATTGGGATGATGCTCTAGAAGAGGAACTGCTTCGTCGCAACGCAGTAGTTGTGCCGCACGGTTCTTTTGTAGCGTATTTGGGTTCTGAACGAATCCACCACATGCGTGCCGCATACTTCGGTACCAAGGGTATTTTGGAGTGGGAATCCGATCGTACGAAAGAGCGGCAATGGTTGGAGAAAGCGGGGTTGCTCCTGCCGGAAGTTCTTAAGAAGCCGGAGGATATCGATCGTCCGGTTATCGTAAAGTTTCACGGCGCCGGCGGGGGGTTTGGGTATTTCATTGCACGCTCGCCTGATCAATTTTACGAGGTGAAGAATCGCAAATATCCGGATGAGGATGATTACGTGATTCAGGAGTACATCGTTGGTGTGCCTCTCTACATCCATTACTTCTATTCGCCGATGACAGGAGAGTTGGAAATTATGAGTATGGATAAGCGCTACGAATCGAATGCGGATTCCATCGGCCGTATTCGTGCAGCAGACCAGTTGGCATCGAATATCTATACGTCCTATACGATTGTCGGAAACATTCCGGTTGTTGTACGTGAGTCGATGCTGCCCGAACTTTTTGCGATGGGAGAGCGTGTGGTGGATGTGAGCAAGAAGATCTGTGGAGGAAAGGGGCTCTTCGGCCCGTTTTGCTTGGAGACAATTGTAACGAGAAAATTGCACGTCTACGTCTTTGAAATCAGCGCACGCATTGTTGCCGGCACAAATCCGTTTGTGGAAGGTTCTCCCTACACAGCACTGAAGTACGATGTACCCATGAGTACGGGTCGTCGTATTGCGCGTGAGATTCGTATCGCATCCGAGCAGGGAAGATTGGAAGACGTTCTTGATGAGTATCCCGCCATGTATGGATCTGCTCTCCGGGTATGATCTCGGCAATCTGACGGTTGGTTCTCTCGGAGGACACAGTGCTCTTGATATCTGTCATGGTGCGAAGAAGTTTGGACTGAACACCGTTGTTGTTGCGAAGAGAGGAAGGGAAAAAACGTATGAGAAGTACTTTAGAGTGTGTGATAGCAAAGGATGTGTAGACAGCATCATTCTCGTCGGTCAATTTCAAGACATTCTCCAAGAGTCTATTCAGCAACAGTTACGCTCTCTGAATACTATTTTCGTTCACTCTCGCTACTTTTGGGTCTACTTTGATGATTTTTCGCATGTGGAACGTGGTTTTCGCGTACCTATTTTCGGATCGCGGCATTTACTGCGTCTGGAAGAACGTGATCAGGAGTACACGCAGTATGATCTGTTGCGAGATGCAGGAATCCGGATTCCGAAACTCTATAAGCAGTTAGCGGCTAGCGATGAGCGGGTAGTCATTGATCGTCCTGTGATTGTGAAGGCGAGTGAAGCTCAACGTATATATGAACGGGCATTCTTTATCGTGTCTTCTGATGAAGAATATGAACGAACAGGTTCCCGTCTTGAGGCAGAAGGGAAGATTGCAGGCAATTGGCGTCAGGCGCCGATTGAGGAATTTATTGTCGGCGCTCCGGTGAATTTCAACTTCTTCTATTCGCCTCTCACAGGAGAACTGGAACTCCTGGGAACGGACATGCGACGCCAGACGAATCTGGATGGCTTTCTTCGGTTGACCGCTGAGCAGCAGTCGCAAGCACGGCAGTCCATTGATCTCAAGATGGTGGAAACGGGACATGTTGCCTGTACCGTGAAAGAATCTCTGCTGGAGAACGTGTTCGAGATGGGAGAGAGATTTGTACGTGCCACGCAATCACTCCCCGAAGGCATCGATCCGTCCCGGCAGGGCATCATCGGTCCGTTTGCGCTGCAAGGGTCCGTTGTCACTGAAGAGGGCAGGGAGGATATTGTGATTTTCGATGTCTCCTTCCGCATTCCCGGTTCCCCCGGCATCCGCGCCACTCCGTACTCTGCTTACCGCTATGGCGAGTCTATAAGTATGGGGGAGAGGATAGGCATGGAAGTGCGAAAGGCAGTAGAGAATGGCCAATTAGAGAAAATAGTCACATAAATACGGATTGATAATTCACGGCACATGTCTGATAATGGCGAACCAGTGGGGCTGTAGCTCAGTTGGCCAGAGCGCCTGCTTTGCAAGCAGGATGTCGAGGGTTCGACTCCCTCCAGCTCCACCATTTACAACTTCTTCTCTGCGAAATCTTTTGCGGCCCAGAGCATGCCTTTGAGTGTGACTGCGGGAGGAGTCTTATGGTTCACGTATGTGAAGCCGTACTGCTTTTCGGATTTCTGCCAGCCGAAGACGATGAAACCGGGGATGCCAAGATCTTCGAGGAACTTCTGACACTGTTTTTGAATGTCTGCGTTGTCCATGTAAATAAGAAGGGAGAGGGAATATATATTAAAAATCTGTTTTGTTGTCGCCGAAGGGCAGAATGACTGTGAGAGGCGCGAGGAAAATATGCGTGGTGTCGGTGAGCTCGGCAATGCTCCAGAAGAAGATGATGATTGCGATGTAGACGAGCACATAGTACACGCCACCGATTTTGACCATCCAGTGCGCTTCTCCAAGCATATCTCCAATGCGTTCACGGTATTTGACGAGGATGAATGAAAAGCCCATGCCAACGAATGGAAGGACATAACTCATAGTGGAGCGCGGTGGCTTCTCTCCAAAGTCACTCACAAACCCTTGCGCTCTTACGATGTGTGAGAGCAGCGTTGTGCCCAGGTTGAAGATCAATGGAATCATGCGACTGCATCCAGTTCCTTTTTCATATCTTCTTTTGACTTTACACCCACAATCGTCTGTACGACCTCGCCGCCTTTGAAGATGATAAATGTGGGAATACTCATGACGTTAAACTTCCCGGGCGTCTCGGTGTTCTCGTCTACATTCATTTTGACCACTCGTACTTTACCCTCATATTCCGTAGACAGTTCACCCACAATAGGAAGCATGGATTTGCAAGGACCACACCATGGAGCCCAAAAGTCCACAAGTACTGGAATGTCTGATTGCATCACTTGAGCGTCAAAGTCTGCATCTGTAATTTCTTGTGCCATAGGGAAAAGGGGAAAGGTTCCTCTGTATGATACTGGATGCATCAAGAATTGTGAACATTATTTCTCGCCGGAGAGAATGTTTTTTGTAATGGTCTTTCCTACTTCCACGCCGGGTTGGTCATACGGATCAATGCGGTAAATCTTTCCGAGGAATATGACTTCTGCGAGAAAGCAGAAGAAGAGCTGGCCGAGATGGTACGCATCGAGTGTGGGAATGGTGATCGTGACATGTGGTCGTTTCGCTTTTGTAAGTGCCTGGGTTGTTCCTTCATAACAAGCTTCCAGCAAATCTGCAAATGGTTTTTTGCTGATGTGCGCAAAACGCGCGTCTTCAACGTTTGGAACGGTGATGGATGGTTTTTCTCTGTCACGAATAAAAATGTGCCAGGATTTGCGCGGGCCAGCCATCCATTGCTGCAAAAGCGAATGTTGGTCTTGCGTGCCGATCGCTGCCATGGGAATGGGGTTACTGAGTTCTGTCTTTCCCAAACTTTCCGCAATGAGCTGCTGGTTCCACAGCGCGATGGATCGCAATTTCTGGGTGTAGGGCATGATAATGCGTATGGGCAGTCCGCGTTTGGTGTCGAGGATGTACTGCACTGCAGCGAGAAGTGCCGCCGGATTTTCTTCGAGAACGGTATTTTGACAGCATGTATCCATTTCTTTTGCGCCACGTAAAAACTCTTCCGTATCTCCCGACAGGAGCGCAAGTGGCAGGAGTCCGATAGGGGTGAAGATGGAGTAGCGTCCACCTACTCCAGAAGGGATGTGAAGCATTTCAATGTCCTGCTCCAGACTGAAGTCTCGCAGAGCGCCGCTCTGTTTGTCCGTAATGGCGACTACCCGGTCTTTTGCGCGTTTGCCACGAGCTTGCACCAATTTTTCCCACATGAGGAAGAACGTACTCATGGTTTCCAGTGTCTCGCCGGATTTGCTGGCTACGACAATGAAGGTTTGGTTCCAGTCGAGAACCCCGAGGTACAGTTCCAAGAGAGCGGGATCGATGGTGTCGATCACGATGAACTCGAGTGATTGTGATGATTCGAATACTTCTTCGATGACTTTCGGACCGAGCCCTGATCCACCAATGCCGAGCCAGACCACGGTTTGCATTTTCTCTTTTTTGATATGGTTGGCTGTGCTGACCACACGATCGAGCGCGCTCTTGTTGTACGGGTCCATTGACCATGCATGTTCGCCTTTTTCTCGTTCCTGTAACCACTGTTCGATGTGTCGTTTTATCGACGTGCGCATCTGTGTTAGCTCTTCGTTGCTGACGCCGAAGGATGGTGTAATGACCTTTGCCAATGCTGTAGAGATATCGAGGTGAAGCATGGTTAGAGTGTTTGCAGGGCAGCGGTCACGCGGTCTTCGGTGGTCGTGAGATCGGGAGAGAGTTTTTGCAGAGCGTGGAGTACTTGAGAAGAAGAGTATCCGAGGCATTGCAGTGCTTCGATTGCATCAGGATCCAGTGTTGTGTGTTGCATCCCGGATGCTCCCGGCTGGAGAGCGAAGAGTTCGGGAGACGAATCAGCCAGAGAGCGCAAATCGAGGAGGATCTTCTCTGCCTTCTTCTTCCCGACACCTTTCACACTGAGGAGCAGTGCAGGATTTTGCTGCTGAATAGCCTGGAGAAGCGTGCTTTGGGGAATGGAACAGAGTTCGAGTGCGAGTTTTGGCCCTATCCCTTGTTGCGCGAGAAAGCGCTCGAAGAGCATGCGTTCCGACTGCTCCACAAATCCGTACAGGTCAAACCGGTCTTCGCGTACGTAGCTGGAAATCCAGAGCTCAGTTTCTGTTCCATCCTTCAATGCTTCCCACAGAGTCACAGGCGTGTGCACGCGGTAACCCACTCCTTCCACGTCGACGAGAACTTCTCCTGGGGAGAGTCGCGTGAGCAGTCCTCGCAGGCGTGCAATCATGTGTATCAGTGTGACACTACACTGCTCCAATGACAATGACGAATTCTCCTTTTTGTGTAAGAGAAATACTCGCAAGTTCCGCAACCGTTGTGCGAAGAATTTCTTCGTGCATTTTTGTCAGTTCACGACAGATGACGATGTCACGGTTGGGTTGATCACGCAGTGCGCCCACGAGTTCGCGAAGTGTTTTTTCTATGCGATGGACGGATTCGTAGAAGACAATCGTGCGTTTCTCTTCTGTGAATGATGCAAGAAGTGTTTGACGTCCTTTCTTCAATGGAAGAAATCCGAGGTAGAGAAATTGATTGATGGGGAGGCCTGATGCGGAGAGGGCAGCAAGGAATGCGGAAGGTCCGGGGATGACTTCGACTTGATGAGTGTCACCCTGTCGAAGGGCGACACTCACTAGTTGATATCCCGGATCACTGATGCATGGTGTGCCGGCGTCGGAGACGAGAGCAAGATGTGCTCCTTCTGCGAGTCGCTTGAGGATGGCATTGATTTTCTTCGTGTCGGAATACCCGTGCAGGCTGATGAGTTCCTTCTTCGGGAGATCCAGCATCTGGAGGAGTTTTCCCGTGACTCGCGTATCTTCACACACGATGGCATCACATTCCTTCAGTGTTTCAAGGGCGCGCAGTGTGATGTCACCGAGATTGCCGATAGGGGTGGAGACGATGGAAAGCATGTATTTAGAAGAATACTCCTTTTGACCCTTGACTTGCAGCGAACTCTTCACACACTGAGTGGCGGTTTAGACGGAAGAGGGTGGTTTGACGAGGTGTCTAAGCCACGTTCTTTCGCATGGTTCTCAAGGAGACTGAAGAGTATGCAGATGCGACTTCTGAGTGGCCTTTTGGCGTCATCCATGAAAGGCGATCCGCGAAAAGCGGAGCGGAAGGGAGGGGAGGACGGTCTGGAACTGTCCTTTGTCCTCATCTTGCGCATTGTGGTGACCGAGCAGCCGCTGTGGCTGGAATCGCCACCGCTACGCGAGGTGGATGACGTCATCCATGAGGCCTACACCCGCTAAATGCAAAAGGGGCAAAAACCATGCAAAAACAGGCCAATGCGTACACCGCGTTGGCCTGCTTGACAGTAGGTTAAAAATTAAGTATTATTTCCATCCCAGTTTCTGGGACTGTCTCGCACAGTGCGAGGGAGCTCCCGGCTATGTACGCTGGGAAAAGTTCTTTCGCACGAATCTCAACTGAAGGAGTTTCGAACATGGCGAACAACGCCACCCCCGTCCTCCGTATCACTTCCCTCAAGCTCGACGAGGTCGCGCCGGGCGTCGTTCTGGTCCGTCTGGTCCAGACCGACATCCCGGTTCCGCCGGAGTTGCTGGCCGACAGTGACGTGACGGTGGACCTGCCCCCGTACAATGAGGAGGGGCTGCCGCTCTGCCCCAATTGCGGCACGTACCACAACTGATCGAGATTCACCGCGCGAAACAACGAAGGGCCACTCTCACAAGGAGTGGTCCTTTCCATATGTTTAAAAATATTTACATAAAATACATTTGACTTTTGTCAATGCTATCCTTATCCTCTCCCAAGTCCTGGCGCGTGCCAGGGTCCACACATTCGCGAATCGCGGAGGAACGGGCCCGGCAGCGTTTGCCGGGCTTGATCTTTTGCAATGGACATTTTCAACAGGAGAAATTTCTCATGGCGACGCAAAACGTTCGCACGGGTGATGCTGTCACGATCAACGGTCAGCGAAAGGTTCTCATGGCGTACTTCGGGTTCCAGGGCTCCATCAGTACGGTGGAGTTGCCGGAGGCCAACGTGCGTCCGGGTGATCTGGAACCGCCGGTCGGCGCCATCTTCCGGCAGGAATATCACTTCCTCACGGAGGGCATCATCGACGGCAATCCGCTTCCCGACAACGGTGCCGTGGCGATCTACCGGGGGCCTCGGGAGTTCCTGGTCGGAACCGTCGAGGAGCGGCCGGAGGATCCCATGGCCACGCTGATGCGCAAGGCCCAGTCCGGTGGCGGGGGTCTGCAGATTCTCAGCCTCTCCGACCTCTTCGGTGGCGGTGACGAGCAGCCGCGAATGGTAAAAGTCGTGGTCGTTCGCAACCCCGATGGGGACGGACGAGAGGAGATCACCGAACTCGCTGACGACGATGTCGAGCCACTGGTCGGTGCTTCCCTCTATCCGATCGGCCGGTCGCCGGCCGAGGATGCGGAGCGGCAACGGCAGGCGGAGTGGCATCGCGCACAGGCGGGCATTTCCGATGATGACGACGACGACGCCGAACCCAAGATGGGCTGGTGCCCGGTTTGCGGCAATTACCATGAGCTGCAACCGTACCAGACGGGCGTCACGGAAGAAGAGGCTGCGGAGATTCGTGCCCATCGGGATGCCCAGGCCGACCCCGACTTCGACAGTGTCGAAGCCGACGAGGCCGCCGACGAAACGCCGGCTCGCAGCGAGGACTATGTCGGTTAACCACCGTATCGGTCCATTGCAACAATTTCGCAACCTTCGGGTTGCGACAAGGGGACTGTCTGTCCAGACAGTCCCTTTTGTAGTGTGTCGCACTTCGACAGGCTCAGTGTGACACACTTTTCTCTCTTTTCTCTCTTCCTCCCTTCCGCTACACTCTTGCTACTACACTATGCCAAAGAAAAAAAACGATTCAGATGCAGGCAGGGAGGAGTCTTCTGCTGCGCCGAAAGGCGGAGAAGGAGGAGAGACATTGAGCAGTATTGGCCGCATTCAGCCGCGGCCGATTGTGGCAGAGATGGAAGAGAGTTACCTGGCCTATGCGATGAGTGTGATCGTGTCGCGTGCGCTTCCGGATGCGCGCGATGGCTTGAAACCCGTGCATCGCCGCATTCTCTACGGCATGCACGAACTGGGCCTGCGTCATACGGCGAAGTATCGTAAGTGCGCGAAGATCGTCGGAGACGTGATTGGTAATTACCACCCGCATGGCGACGTTCCGGTTTATGAGGCTCTTGTGCGCATGGCACAGCAGTTCTCGATGCGTTACGCTTTTGTGGAGGGGCAGGGGAACTTCGGGTCCATAGATGGCGACAGTCCTGCAGCGATGCGATACACCGAAGCGCGCATGAAGAAGATCACGGAAGAACTTCTGCAGGATATTGAGAAGGATACAGTGGATTTCCGCCCCAACTACGATGAAATGCGCAAGGAGCCGACGGTCCTTCCTGCAAAAGTGCCGGGCCTGCTCTTAAACGGAACCGTGGGTATCGCCGTAGGAATGGCGACGAACATTCCGCCGCACAACCTCAACGAACTCATCGATGCTGTCTTACACCTTGTTGAGAATCCCGAGGCGTCCGTGGAAGATTTGCTGAAGTTTATTAAAGGTCCTGACTTTCCAACAGGAGGTTTCGTGTATGATAAGAAGGCGCTGAAGCAGGCGTACCTCACCGGGCGCGGCTCGGTGGTGATGCGGGGGAAGGCGGAAATCGAAGAGACGAGTGGGAACCGTTTTCACATTCGTATTTCTGAAATTCCCTATCAGGTCAATAAGGCCACAATGGTGGAGAAGATGGCGCGGCTGGTGCAGGACAAAGTCATCCAGGGAATTTCGGATATTCGTGATGAGTCTGATCGTGATGGCATTCGTGTGAT
Organism: Candidatus Peregrinibacteria bacterium CG10_big_fil_rev_8_21_14_0_10_49_16; assembly: GCA_002772605.1. Taxonomy (GTDB): domain Bacteria; phylum Patescibacteriota; class Gracilibacteria; order Peribacterales; family Peribacteraceae; genus 2-02-FULL-49-16. The sequence continues at coordinate 65,690 of PFDS01000040.1, read as the reverse complement.
TATCGAACTGAAGAAAGATGCCTACCCCCAGAAGGTGCTCAATCTCCTGTTCCGTCACACCGATCTGCAAACGAGTTTTGGGTACAACATGATTGCACTGCGTGACGGATTGCAGCCGCAGCTCATGAATGTGCAGGAACTTCTCCAAATTTTCATCAACCATCGACGCACGGTCATTGTTCGTCGCATTACGTTTGACCGTGATCGTGCGAAAGAACGTGCGCATATTCTGGAGGGTCTCAAAAAAGCACTCGATAACATTGATGCAGTTGTGGAGACAATCAAGAAGAGTGCAACGAAAGAGGTGGCCGGTGAGCAACTCATGAAGAAATTCAAACTGACAGAAATTCAGGCGAAGGCCATTCTCGAAATGCGCTTACAAACCCTTGCTGGATTGGAACGAAAGAAAGTGGAAGACGAACTCAAGGAAAAGCTCAAATTCATTGCGGAGTGCGAAGTGATTTTGAAGGATCCAAAGAAGATCGACAAAGTATTTACCGACGAGCTCGGTGTTCTCCGCGAAACCTACGGAGATGCACGGCTCACAACAGTTGTTCCGGCTGCCGCCGGGGAGTTTAGTGCGAAGGACACCATTCCCAATGCACCGATGATCGTGACACTTACGCGCAGTGGATATGTGAAGCGTTTGAGTCCCATGCAGTTCCGTGCGCAACACCGTGGTGGAAAAGGAGTAAAAGGTATGGAAATTCGCGAAGATGATGAAGTGCTCTCGTTGCTGCATGTTATGAATCATGATGAGCTGCTCTTCTTTACCAATACCGGTCGTGTCTTCCGCTTTCCGGTGTACGAACTTCCTCAAGCAGGACGCACGGCGCGTGGACAGGCGATTGTGAATCTCTTACAGCTCAAACCCGAGGAGCGTGTCTCGGCCATTCTCCGTACGGATTTTGTCGGTGCGAAGTATCTGTGCCTTGTCACCCGGAAGGGTCTGGTGAAGCGTACGGATAGTACGGAGTTCGAGAATATTCGCCGCAGCGGACTTATTGCGCAGAAGCTTCCCGAAGGCGATGAACTCCGTTGGGTGGTTACGACTACGGGAAAAGACGAAATCCTTCTGGTCACGCACGAAGGCAAGGCCATTCGTTTTGAAGAAGACGATGTGCGTGCCATGGGGCGTGCTGCGGCGGGCGTGCGCGGCATTAAGTTAGCGGGTTCGGATTATGTGGTGGAAGCGGGCGCAATTAGCAAGGGATTGGGAACGCATCGGGTGCTTGTGGTGATGGAGAACGGCCTTGGCAAGATGACGCCCGTTGGCCAGTACCGTCTGCAGGGGCGCGGAGGCACTGGTGTCAAAGCTGCGCAACTCACTGTGAAGACAGGCAAAATTGTCGGAGGGTGTGTGCTTCTGGATGATTCAAAAGGAGACTTGCTCTGCTTGAGCAAGAATGGACAGGCGATTCGCATGGATCTTGCAGACATTCCATCGCGCGGTCGTGCAACGCAGGGCGTCATTGTCATGCGGTTGAAAGCAAAGGATAAAGTGGCCAGTATGAGTGTTGTGCTTGCCGATCCTGAGGCGGAGAAGGCGGTGGAAGAGGCGGCGAAGGAGCAGCGTGCGGAAGAAGTTGAAGAACTCAAACAAGAAGCCAAACAGCCCAAAAAACGCAGTACGGCAGCCAAGAAGTAATTGATTTTTCTGGTGTTTATGTTCTATACTTCATTCCTATGAAGGCTGATTGCCACCCCACAATGCACAAAGATGCGAAAACCACGTGTACGACATGTGGAGCCACTATGGCGATTCCCAGTACGGTAAAAGAGCAGACTGTAGAAACCTGTTCCAGTTGCCATCCCGTCTACACAGGGAAGCAGCAGCAGGAGCGGAAGGGTGGTCGTATTGAGCGCTTTCGTAAGAGAGCTGAAAAGAAGGGAACGTAGGGGAATGGAGCTAGCACTCGCACTATTTGAGTGCTATACTACTCTATATGAATGTACGGCAAAGCAAGCTTCTCATTGCCATTATTGACCAGTTTATTCACACAGCACTGCCTGTAGGTTCGAAAAGCCTTTTGGAGAGCGGGGCATTTATTGTGTCGCCGGCAACCATTCGTCATGAGATGGCCCATTTGGAAGATGAGGGATTTTTGATGCAGCCGCATATTTCCGCAGGACGTGTTCCGACAGCGAAAGGGTATCGGGCATATGTGAAGGAGTTCATGGAACCGTCTCAACAGGAACGCATTGTGCGCAAGCGTTTCGATGTTCTGCGAGAGCAATACTTTCAACGTAAAGATCAGGAACGTGTCTACGAGGCGGTGGCCCTTCTCTCCAATATGATTCCCAATATCGCATTTGCCACGGTTCCGCATAAGCATCATGTACACTACCTGGGTCTTGCCAATACTTTGCGGTTACCGGAGTTTCTTGCGGACCAATCACTTGCGTCGGGTGTTGTGGAAGTATTGGAGGGCAGGCTCGTTGACTTACTGCAGACCGTGAATGTTGATAGACAGGTACGATACTACATTGGAGAAGAGCACCTGTTACCGCAAATGCAGAGTTGTAGCATAATTGTGACGCAGTACAGTATGCGTGGTCACCGTGGGGCTTTAGGTATTGTTGGTCCCATGCGTATGGATTATGCATATAACACCGTGGCTTTGGAGTGCGTATCTGATCTACTGTGTTCTGCATGAAACCGTCTACTGAAACAGTACTGCTCCTTATTCGTCCTCCGATGCCTGATCCGGAAGAGAGTACGACTGCGCGTGGACCCCTTATGATGGAATCTGTTCTGTCTGCGATTCATGCACTGCGTGGCGCGGATTCTGACGTATCACTTGAAATTGGCTTTGCTCATGGGAAGGTGGGGTTGTATGCACGTGTCAGCAGGAGGACGGCTGCACTTCTCCAAAGCCAGTTCTACGGACAGTATCCTGATGCGGAAATTGAAGAAGTCCCTCTGGAGACGTTTGCCGTGTCTGAAGGAGAGAAAGTTGTGTCTGCTGATTTGTGCCTTGCGGCACCGGAAGTGTTCCCTATTAAACGCTACAGCCAATTCGCTGATGTCTCGAGTCGTCAAAACGTCGACACGATTGCCGGGATTACGTCTGCGCTTGTGCAGTACCCTCAAGAGGGTATGCGTGGACACGTGCAGGTCCTGCTTCGTCCTGTGAGCGGGTCGTACCGTCGCCGAGCACTAAAACTCATTCCGTTCTTGAGTAAAGGTCTTTCCAAGTACTCCAACAGGTATGCAAAACTTCTCACGCGGGCCTCTCTCTCGCGAGGATTCACGTGGCTTCTCTATCTTCCGTTTCATATGTTCTTTGGAGGTTTTCGCGTATGGCTTGCGCCCATTTCACAGATTGCCACTCCTCCACAGGAAGGAGAGCCGGTTTTTTCCGAAGAAGGCATTGAGCTGACATCACAAATTAACACTCGCGGCCATGATCGTGAAGATAGCACTACTGCGGCTGTCGATAAGGTGAATCGTCTTCTCTTTCGGTCGAGTGTGCATATTAATGTTATTACTCCGAAGCAGCATTGTGTCGATGCTGAAGTGAAGGTGCAGGAAATTGCGAGCAGTTTTCAGCAGTTTACACTGCCTCATTGCAATGGATTTATTCTCTTGCGTTCTCGTGTACTGCCGCAGTTACCCTCTTCGATGAAGAGTTCGTATGTGCTTTCCTCTGAGGAGGTGGCAACGATTTGGCACATACCGACAGCACTCGTGCAGACGCCGAACTTCGATCGTGTTTCCAGCAAGAAGTTGGAACCTCCTATCAACCTTCCGCTCATTACAAAACAGAACGACACGGAACTTACAACACTTGGTGAGGCGGTCTACCGAGGTAAACGCATTCGTTTTGGCATTCAAAGGGAAGATAGACGGCGTCATGTGTATATGATCGGTAAAACAGGTATGGGTAAATCGGTGTTTTTGGAGAACATGATTTTCAGTGATATCTTTGCAGGAAGAGGAGTGGGTGTGATTGATCCTCATGGAGATCTCATTGATTCCATTTTGCAACTTATACCAAAACGGCGGATGAATGATGTGATTCTCTTCGATCCATCCGATCGAAATTTTCCGTTGTCGTTCAATGTATTGGAGTGTCATATTCCGGAACAGCGATCATTGATTGTGTCTGGGCTCATGAGTGTATTTACCAAGATTTGGCCTGATGTGTGGAGCGGACGCATGGAGCACATTTTGCGCAATACGCTGCTTGCGCTTGTTGAAGCAGGCGATGCGTCCATGTTGGGCATTCCTCGCATGTTCAGTGATGCGGCGTACCGTGCGAAAATTGTTGCGAAAGTGACGGATCCCACCGTGAAGAGTTTCTGGGAGGCGGAGTTTGCCAGCTGGACGGAGAAGTACCAGGTGGAAGCAACGGCTGCGATTCAGAATAAGATTGGTCAGCTCCTTTCCAGTCCGCTCATGCGCAATATTATCGGGCAGGTGCGTTCGCGGCTTGATCTGCGTCATGCGATGGATACGGGGAAGATTGTGTTGGTGAACTTGAGTAAAGGAAAAATCGGAGAAGACACGGCAGCGTTTCTCGGTTCCATGCTCGTGACGAAATTCCAGATTGACGCCATGAGTCGTGCGGATATTCCCGAAAAGGATCGTCGTGATTTCTTCCTCTTTGTGGATGAGTTTCAGAACTTTGCCACTGAGTCCTTTGCCACTATTCTCAGTGAGGCACGAAAATATCGTTTGAGCCTCACTATGGCGAACCAATACGTGACGCAACTCCTTCTCGGAGACCGTAATACCACGCTGCGTGATGCGGTGTTTGGGAACGTGGGAACACTGCTGAGTTTTCAAGTTGGGTCGGATGATGCCGAAGTGATGAGTTTACAGTTTGAAGAAATGGTGACACCAAAGGATATTCTCAGCTTACCGAAGTATCACGTCTACATGCGGTTACTGATTGACGGTTTTCCGAGTAAGCCGTTTTCCGTGAGCACACTGCCTCCGCCGAATTTTCAGAAGAGCGAAGATCGCACAGAGAAGATTCGTCTTCTTTCTCGTGAGCGGTACTCCGAAAAACGTGAAATCGTAGAGGAGAAAATTTCGCAGTGGTTATCGAGTGCTGTGGTGGCTGCAAAGAATACGAAGTACCAGGCTAAGCAGGCAGAGAAAGAAGAAGAGGAGAAGAAAAAGGCGCGTGCGAAAAAGATGTCCCTTGAGGACTATCGCAAGTGGCGTGACCAGGAGATGTGGAAGAATGAATTCAATGCGCTGCGTAAGAAGGAGTTTTTAGGTGAGGCACTGACGGATGACGAAAGGCAACAGATGAAAGATCTCGAGGAAAAACTAAAAAAGACCTGCGGTGTTCCACCACCCAGTAAGTCCATGTTGCAGGCGAAGGAGGATAGGGAGAAAGGGAAGGGGGCAGCATAGGGAAGCTCTGAAACGTGTCATCCTGAGGTGCAAAACGTTTTGTGTATGGATTCGTGGCCCTTCCACTACGTTTCAGGGCACCTCACCATGACACAAAACGGTTTGCCACGAATGGATGGCCGTTTTTCAGAGCTTCTCTAGAACATCCTTGGCACAAATATCATCAAAATCACTATTCCTGTTATCCCCAATGCCACGAGAGATGCACTGGAAGCGACATCTTTAGTTGCTTTGAGTTTGGCGTGGCGGGGAAGCGTGATGTCTTCTTTTCTGCGAATGTCATCGACGGCATCAACGAGTCTTTCCAATGCAGTGTTCAGGAGTTCTGTTACAAGAAACCCTCCTCCGGAGAGCATGAGTGCAGTCCATTCCCAGGATTGGAGTGTGACCATGTATCCCAGAATGAGGATGAGGATGTATGTACCTAAGAACAGTTGTAAATTACGTTCGGTGGCAAGTGCGTGACAGATGCCCTGCCATGCATGATTAAAACTAGCTACTGCAGATCGCATGAGGCGCAGTGTACAGCAAAATCATTATTTGCTATACTGGAAGGAGCTTTTACAGAGATACCAATTTTGCTTATGGATATTGAAAATAGGGAATTTGATAACTTGGACTCACAAAGAGTACCTGTGCCAGAAGATGCTTTTCTGCGAGTGGAGCAGATACATGCACTTAGTGCAGAACGGAAAAAGCTCTGTGAGTCTGTGGTAGACCAGATAGACGGAGTTGCACAAACGGAGTTTGAAAAAGATCGTTCAGCAATGGCAGGATTGGTGAATAGGTATGCAGATGCTGTAGCAACAAGAAACGAGCGTGTCGATATTGCTCGTGCTGAAGCTCAAATTGATGAGTTGAGCGATGAGGACTTCGATACATTAGTGAATGAATTGACCGCTCGTATTCTTGGTGTATCAGAAGCTCTCATGCGTAAAAACGATCCAGCAGCCTTTTCTCCTGCTCGTTTGGAGACAGAAATAAAGCATCATAAGGAAGTTATTGGTTTAGCGATGAAACTTGTACAGGGTACGAATTTATCAAAGTCCGATAAATTACGCACAATTCTTGCTGCAGCAGTGCATGATATGGCGAAGTATGCACGTCGAGCAGACAGTGAGGGTAATTTACGTTCTTTTGGTATAGATAAAGGCGATAACTTTTTTTCTTTATTTAACCATGAAGTACTAAGCGCACGTACAGCGGCCGAGCTTGGCAATACTTCTATTTTTTCTGATATAAAAATAGGGAATCAGAGTATTACCCTTCCTGAAGGGTATGCAGAAGTTATCGCTGGGACAGCTGCCGGACATGGTCGAGGAGAGTTTCCAGAGAAGATGGCACGGTTAGGTGCTTTTCGTGCCTTTGGTGCTGAGCCGGACTACTACATGGTTCGTCTTCCGGATGACTCCGCGGCTGTTGTTGTACATCTCAGTGATGCTATCCAAGGACAGTTTGGTCATAATAGTTCTGGATGGGGCGAGTCCTGGGTGAAGTACAATTTGGCAATGATGAATAAAACATTGGAGGAAAGTATTGAAGGCAAGGAAAGCACAATGATGACCAATATCGAAAACTATACGGAGGTGCTATTTACATTAGACTCATCTGGGAATATCTCAGAGGAAATTCGCGAAACATGCCGAAAAGAAGCATTACAACAAGCATCTGCTGCCACAGCATTTTCTGAATTTGTACGAGGATTAGGAAAAGGCGATCCTGATGTTGCTATCATGAATGTCGTGCCTGGTAATGCTGAAGATCGTGTTCCAGCGTTTAAAAGGCTTTTGAAGCGTGCGGAGGAAGCAGGAGTTTTTTCTGATGAAAAAGTAGCATCTGCTCAAGAACGATTTTTGGCAATGTATAAGCAGAAGGTTAGTGAAATACTACAAAACTGTGAAGGACAACTCTTACTGGCAGCTGCAGCTCCGGGAGTCTATGAAGCACTTGGTTATGCAAGCGAAATGACGGCTGAAATGGCGGGATACTGGAATACAGCGAAATACCACTTTTTGCAGCGCAAGATTGCTTTCTTAAAGAGGCTACAGGAAACGCTATAAAAATTTTCTTTATAACAAAAAGGCCTCTTACGGGGCCTTTTTGTATGTGTGTTGATTTCCTTCAGGCTATCGGTAGCGCTATGGGCTACTGAGCCGCTAAAGCGAAGGAAATTGAGGTGAGGATTCCTCCTCTCTCTGCAGTGCTCTGGTCGCTTGTTTCTCCTCGTGACCGGGCGAAGTTCCCGTACCGGTTCACCGAACAAGGCTACTTAAAGGCCATGGGGAACACTGGGAAGTATTTGTGCGTACCGTACTGCATCCTCAAGGCAATATGTATGGTACGTAGCATCGCAGAGCAGAGAGAAGAGTGGTCACGCAGCACCCTACAAACACGTTTCTTGTACCCAGTATTGGCGGAAGAGACGCAGAAGATCGGCCGGGAAGAACGAGTGCATCAGCACGCATGACCAGTCTTCTCTCTGTTTGAATGTTGATGATGGGAAGGAGCGAAAGGTTTGGACCCAGACCAGAGTGGTCTGGGTCCGGAGGGTGCCAGTCCATAGGGACTGGCATGTGTGTGTTTGTTTTGTGGGCGCTAAGTCGCAGGCGCTTAAGGATCAATGATTCATTTGAACGACTCTTCGATCAAATAAATCATGTCATCGTAGTCTGTGCATTTTTTTTGTGCAACATCTTCCCATTGCCTTCTTATAGCGAATATTGTTTGGATACAATTTTTGTTCGATACGTGGCTTTCTCTTGCTGTCTTCTATCGGCCGGTAATTCCCGGGACTGGGAATTGACTACAGAAAGTTTTTACTTCTTCTTGTATTTTTAGCCGGTGCGTCTCGTCTGCTTTATGAGTGATGGCTTGGAGCATAAACATGCCGAGAATTTCCATGTCCTTCTCTTTCATGCCGCGCGTAGTGACGGCAGGAGTTCCCAGACGAAGACCTGATGGTTTGAATGGGGGGTTGGGATCATCCGGTATTGTGCTCTTGCTGGTGGTGATGCCTACAAAATCCAGGATGTGTTCCACCTCTTTGCCATCAAGACCAAATGATTGGATGCAGTCAAGCACCATGAGGTGATTATCCGTACCATTTGTGACGAGCTTGCACCCATTGTTCATGAGGAAAGCAGCCAGATGTTTTGCATTCTTGAGTACTTGTTTTCCGTACTCCCGAAATTCGGGTTTCATTGCCTCACCCAGTGCCACGGCAATTGCGGCCGTTTGGTGCATGTGTGGTCCGCCTTGGAGTCCTGGAAACACGCTGCGGTCAATGAGTGTTGGGAGATTATCGATTGTTTTTTCCGGGGCTTTCAGTGGATTTCCTACGGTTCCTTTGGAGAGAATCATTGCGCCTCGCGGACCGCGCAGGGTTTTGTGTGTTGTTGTAGTCATAATATTGAATCCGTCATCAAAGGGATTATGGGCAACGCCTGCCGCAATCAACCCTGAAATATGTGCCATGTCTGCCATGGCAATAGCGCCTACCTCATCAGCAATTTCCTTGAATGCACGGTAGTTCAGTTCTCGGGGGTACGCGGAAAATCCTGCAAGGATGATTTTGGGTTTTTGCTGTTTTGCCATCTCTCTTAATGCATCGTAGTCAATTTCTCCAGTTTCAATGTCCTTCATTTTATACCGCACGAAATTGAAGAGTTTAGCCATATGGGTTACGGGAGCGCCATGTGTGAGGTGTCCGCCATGTGTGAGATCCATACCAAGAACGGTATCTCCTGGTTCCAACCATGCGTGATACACCGCAATATTTGCACCTGCACCGGATGAAGGTTGTACGTTTGCATGGTCGCAATCAAACAGCGTTTTTGCGCGTGCAATGGCAAGTGTTTCTACTGCATCGGTAAATTCCTGTCCGCCGTAGTACCGTTTTCCAGGGTATCCTTCTGAGTATTTATTCGTGAAAACGCTGCCTAATGCCTCCAAAACTGCCCCAGAGACATAGTTTTCCGATGCTATGAGTTCCACACCTTCTCTTTCTCGCCGTTCTTCGCCAAGAATAGTTGCCAGTACATCGGGGTCTGTACGTGTGAGTGCGGAGAATCGTGTGCCCGCGGGTGACAGTGGATTGACTGTTGTATCCGGAATCATAGTGGGAGCGTAGAGGAGTGTGCAAGAAGATCAACCATGAATCACTCGATCAATGATTTGGTCATGGTCTTCACAGGGAACTTCTGAAAGAATCTGGCAAGAGAAGGCGATGCCGATGAATTGTGTCTGTGGGTTTGCCAACCGTTGTTTTCGTATCCATCGATCGTAGTGCCCCTGTCCGCGACCGAGACGCCTATTGCTTGCATCAAATGCACGTCCGGGAACGAGAGCATGCGTCAGGAGCTGTGGATTCAATGGTTTGTCTCCTGCGGAAAACCGTAGATCGCCGTTGTTCCACTGCGGAAAGTATACGGTGAAGTGTTGTTGCTGAAGTTCGTGAAGCAGCGGCGTGATATCTGGCTCTGTAGAGAAGGGAGTAAATGCGGCAATGGCACACGCATGTTGTGGAAGAAGGCATCGAAGTTGTTCACAGACAGAGAGGCTTTCCTGTGTGTATTCTTCCCGTGTCATACGTTGAATACGGTTTTGCATGCGTTGGCGCAACCGTGATTTTTGTTCTTGCACTTTTACCGGCTCAGTGTGACACATATGGTTTAGAAAACTTCTGTTGCAGCCTCTACCAGGTCCACTACGGCTTCTTTATCCGGTGTAGCGGTCTCCTGAAGGATGCATTGCACTTGTATTGGATGGGAGAGCCCGTTTTGCAGGAGTGTTTGAAGAGTGTGTACTGCCTCTACAGAAGAGGATTTTTCTTTATGAAATGCTGAGGAAAAGGTGATGGTAAGCACATTGTTTTTCAAGGAGGTCAGTTGACCATTTTTGAGTGACATTCGTACAGAGGCAGGAGAAATCTTGTGTACTATGTGCTCCCAATGTTTCTGAATTTCTGCCAGGGAACAGATGCTAGATTGTTGAATAGGTGCTGCTTGTTGTGCTTGTTTACGTTGTTTCTGCGCAGGTTGCACAGGTGCGGTTAGTGGAGAAGTGTGTACTTGTGCTTTGCAGAGCGACAGAAACGCCGTTTCGACTGTGAGTGTAGGGAGGGGTGATGTGCGGACGGCACGAAGTGTGGAGAGCAGTGTACCTATGCGCTGGAGAGTTGTGTGAGAGTCTTTACCCTGCTCTGTTTCTGCATGAAGCTGTTTGCGTAGCACCGTCAAGACATCACGGAGAAGGTGTTCCATGGGGCGCGCTGCCTGCTCCATGGTGTGCATGTGATTGATGATGGCTTGACTGTCTCCTGTATCGAGAATGTCCACCATGTGTTGTGCGTCAGTGTGCTCTCCTGTCCCTAAACGCTTTTGCACCATGTCTTCCGTAATATGTTTTTCTGACCGCAGTTGGTCTAGAAGAGTGATGGCATCTCGCATGCCGCCATTGGCATGTACGGCTATTGCCCTGAGTGCGGTTTCGTCACAAGAGAGCTCTTCCTGGGTAGCAATATGCGATAACTGCGAGATTATATCTTCCTCCTTCAGTTTGTTGAATGCGAAGCGCTGGCAGCGGGACTGAATGGTGTCGGGGATTTTCCAAAGTTCTGTTGTTGCAAGCAGGAAGTAGGCGTGCGATGGAGGTTCCTCCAATGTTTTCAGAAGGGCATTGAACGCTTCCTTGGTGAGCATATGCACTTCATCGATGATGTAGACCTTTGCGTTCCCCATAATGGGAGGAAACTGGATTTTTTCTATAATGTCTCGTATGTCATCAATACCGCGGTTGCTCGCTGCGTCGATTTCCAGCAGGTCGACCATGGTTCCGTTTCGGAGGCTCGTGAGAATGTGTTCTTTTTTTGCGGCATCTTCTATGTGTCGAATGAGGAGAATCTTTGCAAGTATGCGTGCGATAGATGTCTTTCCTGTGCCTCGTGTACCGGCAAAGAGGTACGCATGCGCAATGCGGTCCTGTTCCACTGCACACTGCAGTGTTTCAGTAATATGTGGTTGTCCAATAACTTCTGCGAGGGTTTGAGGGCGGTACTTACGATAGAGAGACATGTGTAGGGTGCGGGTAGTAGTTGTTACCTTGCCTGCCGGCAGGCAAGGATGATAGGGTTAGGATTATGAAGTATACACATGTTCTTCCTCTTGCGATCATTGCCCTTCTTGTTGCCTGTACGGATACGACGGGTATTTCAGCTGAATCACGCAAAGGTCCTCATCCTGATACCAATGCGAATGCAGTTGTTGTTGTGCACGAATTTGGAGATTTACAATGTCCTGCTTGTCGTGCAGCACACTCAAAAGTTGTTGCACCGCTTTTGGAAAAGTACGGCAATACGATTCGCTACGAGTTTAAACATTTCCCGCTGCGTGCCATTCATCCGCATGCTCTCGTGGCTGCTGAAGCAGCAGAGTGTGCAGCGGATCAGGACACGTCGCATTTTTGGGAATTCGTAGATATTGCCTTTGAGCGCCAGCCGGAAATGAATCGTGAAACGATCTTTGCATGGGCGGAGGAGCTTGGGTTAGATATGGATCACTTTGGACGTTGTATGAAGTCTCACATCAAAAAAGATGTGGTGATGATGGACCATGCGGAAGGGCAGGAAGTAGACGTAAAAGGTACTCCTACATTCTTTGTCAATGGACAGAAGGTAGAGAGTACGATCGAAGCCATCTCTGCTGCCATTGAGGAAGCGCTGGCACAGGTACAACAGAAGCTATGATATTTACGGTAGATGCAACTGTCCAAAGCCGTGGAGGCGACTCAGGGCAGTGTCCCAGATAACGACTGATCGAATCAGATCAAGATCTTCGATAGGTTCTGCAAGTTCGTATGTTTGGGCTCCGTACGGATTCTGTAAAAGTCCGAGGTCCATTGCAGTTGCATCGGGAAAGTCTGCATCGCGCGGATCAACGACTGTCGTGAGCAATACGTGCAGGTCGATACCGGGAGTGATTTCCGTGTCCGGCGAAAAGAAGAGGTGTGTTTTTGTTAAGAGAGTTCTGCCTTGCAAAAACACTTCCATAGGCAACAGCGTGGCGGCTTTGCCTTCAAGTTGCAGCATACTTGCTGTGCGCGCTTGTTCTAGTCCCTCACGTCGTGTTCTTTCAATGAGACGGTTTGCTGCAGAATCTTCCAGTAGAGGATCCTTGTTGAGAGTCAAAAGTACCATGTTTTCCACGAGTTCATCGTAGTACCTCTTCGCGACCAGAGGATTGTGAAGATCGATAGCAGATGTGGAGTTGGATGACGCGGTTGTACAGGCGGTGAGTATCCCTGCTGAGACTATCGCCGTTATGTATGTGGGAATGTTTTTGGCTGCCATGGAGGTATAGTATGGCGAATCTTTCCTGTATTTGTCAAATTACCATTGTATTGTGTGATGCCTTTTCCTGTTCATCAATAGCCTGTGCGATAGATGTGTGCACATGCGTCACAATGGTCGCGTGTGTCTGGTAGGCAATCCCCTGTGGTATGAAGACCGCATCTTCTGTTTCCGTGCGCTCTGCAAGTGCGTTCACCGTGTCTAAGGATGCATGTGCAATGGTATCACGATCAGTGAAGATTATGTTTGTCGTCGTCGTTTTTCTTCTTTTGAACTCATGGAGTTCTTGTTCAGAGCTCAGTTTCCCCTGATGGTGCGCATCAGTACGGCGTTTCATGAGTTTTTCTATTTTTCTAAATTGTCCATTGGTCACTCCCTGTTTGTAGAAATGTCGCAGTGAAGAAGGGAGTTGACAGAGGGCATCTTGTAAACGAAGGGAGGGTGTATGGGTTTTTTGTGCTCTTTCTTCACCCCGTTGTGCAGACGTTACTAGGTGTTTTTCTTCTCCGATTTTGTGTTCATCTTCTTCTGTAGCAGGCGTGTCTGCTTGTGTGGAGTTCTGTTTGTCTTCCTTTTGCTTGTTTTTGTGTTCTTTTTTCTCTGTTTTCTCTTCTTCCTTGTTCTGAGTGGTGTGCAGTAACTGTTGTTCGAGTGTTGCCACGTACTGCTCTTTCTCCTGAAAAGAAGTATCCTTACTGCGTAAGAACTCCGCATGAATTTTCCGCTCCGTCGTACTCAGTGCCGGATGTGCCAGTACGGTTTCGATGCGCGAATGCAGAGCGAGTGCGGTGGGAACCAGTCGTGTTTCCAGGAGTTTTTGAAACCGTTTCCACTGGTCAATGACCTCTTTCTTCAGTTCCATACTCAGTAGTGGCATACGTAATGCCTCTGTTTGCTGTGCGGACGCGAGGTGGAGCTCGTTATATGTCAGACGCATGTATGCGCAAAAATCATCAATGAGTTCTTGTTTCTCTGTCTCGAGATCACATGCATCATCCTCTTTTTCCTGAGGTAGAAGTTTTTGCTTCATGGATGTTGGAGCATTCGTTGTAGGCATGGATGCATCATGGTGCAGATTTCTTTCAGTGGAAGCAAGATATTTCTCATGCTAGGCTGTCTGCCATGATCCTCTCTGATCAGGATATTCGTCGGGCCATTCGTGACGGTCGTGTCTGCATTGAGAGCAGTCAGCCCCAGGAACAGTGGTACATTCATGCGAGTTCCATGGATCTGCATCTTGGGAGCATATTCAAGCTCTATGAACATAGCCGTTTTGCAGTTCTTGACCCCAAAAAACCGGAGACATTTACCGGGAATATGCGAACTGTTTCTGTTGAGGAAGGGGAACCGTTCATTGTGCAGCCTGGGGAGTTTATCTTGGGAGCCACAAGCGAAGTCATTACGCTTCCGGATGATCTGGTGGCCCGTGTGGAGGGCAGGAGTTCACTGGGGCGTTTGGGTATCATCATTCACTCAACTGCCGGATTTGTGGATCCGGGGTTTTCCGGGACAATTACGTTGGAAATTAGCAATTTAAATCGCATGCCTGTGTATCTGTACCCCGGTATGCGTATTTGCCAGATTGCATTTGAACAGATGACCAGTGCTGCCGAAATGCCCTATAACAAGAAGCCGGGAAGCAAGTATCAGGGGCAGCTCTTACCCGAAGAATCGCGTCTCGCTCTGGATCGGGAGTTTGTAGGTCCGAACCCTTGATTTTCTCGCAGATTTCTGCTATAAAGGCGAGCCTTTCCAGGGCTTGCCTTGGGGGGATTTAACGGTCCTTCACATGTATGTTTAGAGAAGAATGGAGGAAACATGCGAATCGAACATGTGGCGACAATCCTCTTTGGATTGGCAATTTTGCACACGTTCTGTGCGAAATTGTTTCACAAACTCGGGGAGAAATTTCCCGAGGGCAGCAAGTTTGAAAATCTCTTCCACTTGTTGGGGGAGACTGAAGCGGTCTTCCTCATGTGGGCCGGCGCCCTCTTCGGGGTGATGATCTTCTATCTGGGAAGTAGCCATCACTTCGAGCACGGGTGGTCATTGGCTGCGGCATGGGAGTCTGCTCATCACGGATGGCATGAGGCAGTCCACTACATTGAGTCGTTGAATTACACGGAGCCGAAGTTCGTCTTCGTCATCATGGTGATCGCCGCGACCAAGCCGGTGGTTGACATGGTCGACAAGCTGATTCGGCTCGTATCACGTCTCATCCCTCTCCATGGTTCTGCAGGGTTTCTCCTGTCGGCTATGGTGGTGGGTCCGCTCCTAGGGTCCCTGGTGACCGAACCGGCTGCCATGACGGTGACCGCGCTCGTACTGAAGCGGCAGTTCTTCGACCGGGGGATCAGCATGAAGTTCAAGTACATGCTGATTGGAACACTGTTCGTGTCTGTCTCGATTGGGGGTACGCTATCGCACTTCGCGGCGCCGCCGGTGCTGATGGTTGCGGGAACATGGAACTGGGGCATGGCCTATATGTTCACGCACTTTGGGTACAAGGCAGCGACTGCCGTTTTGTTGAGTGCAGCGCTTCTTGTTTGGCTCTTCTACCATGAACTCAAGAAGTTGCCGCTTCTGAGCGATAGCGACATTCATGGACGGGAAGGCGAGGCCAAACTGCCGAATACCCCGTGGTGGGTGACCTGTGTCCACATTGCGACTCTCGCACTGGTGGTGCTGCATGCTCATCATCCCGACATCTTCATGGGAATCTTCGTCTTCTTCCTGGCCTTCTGTTTCGTCACGAAGGAGTATCAGGAAGACCTGAAGTTGAAGGGCGGTCTCCTCGTGGGCGGCTTCCTTGCAGGGCTGGTCACGTTGGGAGGACTGCAGCGATGGTGGCTGGAGCCGCTTCTTGGCAGCATGGGTCCTGAAGCCTTGTTTCTCGGGACGACCGGGCTGACGGCCGTAACGGACAATGCGGCATTGACCTTCCTTGGGTCGCAGGTGCCGAACTTGTCCGAGGCGATGAAATTTGCGTTAGTGGCTGGTGCAGTAGCTGGTGGTGGCCTGACCGTCATTGCCAATGCCCCAAACCCGGCGGGCTATTCCATTTTGAACTCCACGTTCAAGGAGAACGGGAGCGGTGAAATCAGTTCGTTATGGTTGCTGCTGGCAGCATTGCCGCCAACGCTCATCGCCATGATCTGCCTCTGGTTCCTGCCGAGTTTCTGACATGGAGGAGGTGACGTGAAGGATCAGCCGTAGTACAGGATGTATTGCGGCTTTTCTATTGCCTATATTTTTGCAATGATGAGTCCGGTTTTGGACAGCTAGCTCAGTTGGTTAGAGCGTTCGGTTCACATCCGAAAGGTCACAGGTTCGAATCCTGTGCTGTCCACCATTCTCTTATGGCATACGTGTATTTTCTTTTTAGTGAGAAAGATCAAGGTTGGTACATTGGTTGTACATCTCTGGATGTTCATGAGCGTTTGTGCAGACATCTTGCGGGAACTGTTCGTTCTACAAAATGGAGGAGACCTTTGCTTTTGGCATATTTTGAAGAATATGTGACCAATTCCGAAGCAAGGAAAAGGGAATGGTACCTCAAAAAGCCTTCTGGCTATCTCGAAAAGTTAGTCATCACTCGTTTTTTACTTTGGAATAAGCTCAGCTGGCCCCGAAGGGGTCCCTTACGGGATTAGAGCGTTCGGTTCACATCCGAAAGGTCACAGGTCCCCAAGGGATGCCTTCAGCATTCGAATCCTGTGCTGTCCACCATTCATGTCTAATATTGACTTTTTATTAAATTTATACTATATTTAACATAATGACGTCTCCAGAGTTTTCCTTCGAAAAACACACACCTAGTAGCTCAGATCATTCCTCAGAGTCTTTTGGAAAAGATGCTAATAGCATACGTGAAGCAGCGAAGCGGTTACTGCAGCATGCGCATGTGGAAAAGTTTTGTAGAACAGTTGCAGATACTATCGGCGTGGAGCCACAGACTGTTGTTGAATTTGTAGAACGGGCAAGGCGAGGGCAGTTTCTGTTTCACGGAGTGAAAAGAGCGTCTGCATTACCTTTGGTCTACGAAAAGGGAGTCGATCCTGTTACTCCGGAAGGAGCAGCGAGTTACTGGACATCTGGTATGGCTTTTTTTGGTGATCCGTCCGGTACGAACGATGTTGATCGCTTTTTTAATGCGACTTTCTACAACTATGCACATGTACAAGGTACGACAGATGCGGACTCAACGATGGTGATTGCCCTCACAACTGCGGATGATGTGCGAAGAGTAGAGCAGGATTTTTCTTTCATCACGAACGCGGAACTTGCTGTTCATAAGAGAGTGTCACCAGAAATGATGCAGCTCATTGTGGTCCGCTGTCCCCAAGATAGGAAAGATAAGACGCTATGGATGAACCAGACTATGTTTCATGCACTTTCTGATGCCATGAGCGGTCAATATGCTCCAGGCACAGTTACTGTGTATAATCCAAAAGGGAGAGATCAACATTCACTAGAGGATGTCGCCGCTTAGTAAGCGTATTGACATTTTTTAAAATTAGTATAAATTTTTCATATGCAACAAACTCTGGTCCTCCTTCGGCCGGATGCCATTCAACGTCGTATTTGCGGCGAGATTATTGCTGATCTGGAAAAAGAAGGACGTATCTGTGCGGCAAAGTATATTCAGATGACGCGTGAACTTATGCACGAACATTATGCGCATATTGTTGGAAAGCCTTTTTACGATGAGTTTGAAACATACATGCTTTCCGGTCCGTGCCTTGCTTTGGTGTTTGAAGGTGAGGATGTTATCGCAGCCATCCGACGTCGTATCGGCAGCCTTGATGAACCGGATACCATCAGAGGTCGATTTGCACGAAGCTTGAGCTTTAACGTTATTCACGGATCAGATTCTTTCGAGAGTGCCGAGCAGGAAATGAAACGATTTTTTGAAGAGAAAGAACTTGTACACTGTGCATAGTGCCCATCGATCCCCGCCGTATTCTCTTTTGTGACGAACACCTTCTTGTGGTGAATAAGTTGAGTGGAGAACTTGTAGTGCGTGGTAAAGGAAAAGTGGAGAAGTTGCCATTACTCGATTTTCTCAAAAAAGACTATCCGGGCTTGCGGGCGATTCATCGGCTTGATTATCAAACATCAGGATGCATTGTGTTTGCACGATCGAAGAAAGTGCTGGAAGCTGTTTTGAAGAGCGACTTTGCAGGATGGAAGAAGAAATACCTTGCTCTTGTTGTAGGCCGACCAAAACGGCAGGGTGTAATTCGGATCAAACTTCCTGCTCGCGGGAAGGGAATAGTGGAAGCAATAACTAGGTACCATATTGTTGAATCGTTTCGAGATGTATCACTCGTGGAGTGTGACATTGAAACAGGACGTCATCACCAAATTCGTCGGCATTTTGCAGAGATTGGCCATCCTCTTGTTCTTGATGATGAATATGGTCATGTAAAATTCAACCGACTGTTTGCGCGTGCATATGGATGTAGAAAACTCTTTTTGCATGCGGTATCGCTGGCTTTTCCACATCCCGTACAGAGTCAGGTTGTTCATGTTGAGGCTCCGCTCCCTCCGGCATTTGATCGTGCAATACAACGATTGCATGCAACGTCATAACAGTGCACACTCCATTCCTATGGATACTTCTCTTCAACTTTCCTTCAGTTTCTTTGTTCTCGCGGCAATCGTTGTGTTGCTGATTTCCATGATTCGTCAGGTCAATCAGTATGAGCGGGGGGGTTGTGCTGACGATGGGAAAGTTTTCTCGTGTGTGGGGTCCGGGATGGAAGGTTCTCATTCCCGTTTTTCAGCGTCTGATCAAAGTAGATATTCGTGTCAAAGCAGTGGATGTGCCCGACCAGGAAGCGATTACAAAGGATAACATTCCGATTCGTATCAATGCTGTTCTGTATTTTCGCGTTCTCGACGCGTCAAGAGCCATCTTAGAAGTGGAGAATTTCTACTACGCTGTTTCGCAGTTGGCACAAACAACCATGCGTAACGCTGTTGGCGAAGTGACGTTGGATGAACTTCTGGCAAATAAGCAGGAGATTGCCGACAGGATAAAGAAACGTGTTGATAGTGCGTCGGATGCATGGGGGATTGATGTGAAGACAGTAGAGCTAAAAGACATTATTCTCCCTGAAAGCCTGAAGCGTACGATTGCGAAAGTTGCTGAGGCAGAGCGCGAGAAGCAGGCTGTGATCATTAACTCACAGGGAGAAGTTCTTGCTGCCGAAAATATGGCTAAAGCAGCGCAGACGCTCTCGCAGCAGCCGGGAGCATTGCATCTACGTACATTGCAGAGCATCAATGACCTTAGCTCTGATCAGAGTAATACAACGGTCTGGATGATACCGATTGAGTCGCTGAAAGCATTAGAAAAGATTGGGAGTTCGGTGAAGTAACGATACAATTGCTGCATGCGGGTTTTATCTGGGATACAACCATCGGGTGCTGCACATGTGGGAAACTATTTTGGTTCCATAAAGCCGAATATCGATCTTCTTGGAGAAGACGAGAATATCTACATTGTTGTTGACCTCCATGCACTGACGACGGTGCATGATCCTGAACAGTTACGTTCATTTCGACAGGATCTCACAAAAGACTTACTTGCGTGCGGTTTCGATCCCGATAAAGGCATTCTCTTTTTTCAGTCGTACGTGTCTGCCCATGCCGAACTTGCCTGGGTTTTGAATTGCGTGACCCCTGTGGGATTTCTAGAACGTGCAGTGAGCTATAAAGATAAAGTGCAGAAGGGGATCGAAGCGAGCGCAGGGCTCTTTACCTATCCTGTGCTGCAGGCGGCTGACATTCTTCTCTATGACGCGGACATCGTTCCTGTAGGAAAAGACCAAAAGCAGCATGTGGAAATGGCGCGGGACATTGCACAGAAGTTTAACCACCGTTATGGCGAGGGCATACTTACGCTTCCGGAGGTGCAGATTCAGGGTGACGTCGCTGTTATTCCCGGTACGGATGGGCAAAAAATGAGCAAGAGTTATAACAATACAATTCCGCTCTTTAGTGATGAGAAAGTGGTGACAAAGGCAATCATGGGGATTGTGACAGATTCCAAAGGTGCTACTGACCCAAAAGACCCGGATTCGTGTATCATCTACCAAATCCACAAGCTTCTTCTGGATGAAAAAGAGGCCGTGAGGCTTGCCGATGAGTATCGGGAGGGGCTGAGTTACGGTGATGCCAAAAAACGCCTCCTAGGGACATTTATGGATTATTTTGGCCCTATGAGGAAAAATCGGGAAGACCTAAAAGACAGTGACATCGCGGCGATTATGGCTGACGGGGCTGCAAGAGCAAAAACCATTGCGGAAAAGACGATGGAGCGAGTGCAGAAAGCCGTAGGATTGCGGTAGATAGCCAATTTTGGTATAATGAAGTGATGTCACAAAAATATATAAAACATTCTTTACGGCATATGCTCATTGCAATGGCTGCCGTTACATTTGCGTTTTCCATTCTTGTCGGTTTGTTTGGAGGCATGGGTGCGGGATTTGGTGCGCAATTTCGATCATCCGATGATGATGGCATGTGGTTTGAGAATTTTGACAACCAAACTTTTCAATATAATGTTCTTCAGTTTCATACGACGACACGTATCCAGCGTCGGCGAGACTACGCGGATGCTCGTGAAAAGTGTCGTGACCTTCATGCAGCAGGCCATAAGGATATCGTTTGTCCGGATATCAATGACTTTGATGCTATTCGTGCATTTCTTGCGAAAGACTTTTCACAGAGTGATACAGCTGTGACGGCATCGGAAGGTAGTGAAGATGAACCTGTGCATGCTGCTGCTCCAGAATCTTCGTTGGAGTACAGTGATTTAGATGCTGATGGTCGCACACTGCTTCGTCAGTACCTTCGACGTGAAATATGTCCGGAAGGTATGGAGAAGTTTCTCTCTGGGTTTTATAACTTGTGCACGAGAATGGTAGAAGAGGGATATACGCGCAACCGTCCTCGTCGTGCAGAGCAAGATCGAGCTGCCAGAGCGCGTGTGCGTGCAATTTTACGCAGTACACGGGTACCGTAAGAGTTCATAGTGTTGGTAACCGATACTGTTGCATTTTTTTGATTGCTCTTTTGTAGTTGGGAAGAGCTTCTTCTACAAGATTCCAGTATTTCTGTGAATGGTTCGATACTCTTCGGTGTACAAGTTCATGCACAATGACGTAACACAGCAGTGATGGCGGTGCGAAGAGAAGAGCGGCGTTGAGCATGATAGTGCCGCGTGGGGAACAACTGCCCCACTGTGATTGGGCAAAGGCTACGCGGACATTTTTTACGTGTACTTTCGTACGTTCGTCGTTGATGCGTGCCACGAGTTGCGCAATGCGTGGCAACTCCTCTTTCGCAATGAGTGACCAGAGGAGGCGGTGTAACGTCTTTCTTCGAATGTGTGGGCTCACGGTAATATGCCATCCGTTTGGTTTGCGTCTGGCTTTCGTAGTTGTTCCTGGTATAAGAGTAAATGTGAAGGTCTTGCCAGTTGCTAGCCTGACTGTCTGACTTTGGCCACCTTGCAGTATATGACGGAATGGGTGAATGAGTTTCTTATGGTGTTCCTTGCGGACCTGTTCCATCATCCGTTCCAGTAAGCTCTGAACGTGTTCCCTGTGCTCCTCAGCGCTCAGGTTTTTCGCCAGACGGATAATAATCGTATTTTCACGCAAAATAGCCCGGGAGTACTTATTTTTCGTGTATTCAACCCGGTAGGGGACGCGTGGATAGGCCATAGGGACCGCTCATTATCCACAGGTGACTCGGCTTCGGGAATTGCAATTTTGGACCATTTATCTTGTAGCTCTATTACTGGCATTTATTCTTTTAAAATACGACGTATTAAGACTGGTGAATTGTGGGAAGTTCTTGTGGGATATATTTTGGTCCTGCACATGCGATAAAGTGAGAGATGGGGGGTTTCGTAGGCTTTTTTGCACGTTCTTTTGTTTTCCCTCGGGAGTTCTCTGTGTAGGATGAGGCGCATGTCCCTTCATTCTTGGCTTTCTGAGCGTGGAAAGCGCATTTCTTTTCCACATGGCGGCATCGTGACGCAGACGGCAGAGGCACGAGGGAAACCCATAAACGCTACAATTGGTATTGCTTTGGATGAGGAGGGGGTCCCCTTACATCTCCCTTCTCTCATGAGGCTCGTGAATTTGCCTCTGGAAGAAGTACTACCCTATGCATCGACTCACGGAATAGAAAGTTTACGCAATGAGTGGTTGCGGCACATGCGTCTTAAAAACCCATCACTTCCTGCTTCTGTGAGTACTCCTGTAGTGACTGCGGGGATTACCCATGGTCTCAGTGCATGTGCTTGTCTCTTCACAGATCCGGGTGATGCGGTCTATATCTTTTCTCCCTATTGGGGAAACTATCGTCAGACATTCGAGAAGCTCTGGGGAGCAACTCTTCATGCCATTCCTCTATTTCACGAGGGACGAATGGATGTGGAGTCCTTGTGTACTGCCATACAACATTCCTCTTCAACACATAAAGTTTTACTTCTTAATTTTCCGAATAATCCAACAGGATATACGGCTGTAGAGTACGAGTCTTTGTGCGCTTCTCTCTCCGATGAAGCAGAACGTGGCAGTACTTTGACAGTACTCTGTGATGATGCGTATTTCGGACTCACATATGACGACGCTCTTCCTCAGGAATCTCTGTTTGCACGATTGGCGAACCTTCATGAACGCGTGCTCGCAGTGAAGATTGATGGGGCGACAAAAGAAGAATATGCATGGGGTTTGCGTGTTGGATTCCTTACGTTTGGTGGGAAGGCGACAACGAAAGAGATGTACACAGATCTGGAAGACAGAGTTGCTGGTTTTGTACGAGGCGATGTATCGAACTGTTCTCAGTTGTCACAACACCTCGTGCTTCGCACACTGCGTTCGTCAACGTATGCCCGAGAAAAACAGAGGAACAAAGAACTGTTGAGGAAACGTTTTCACCGTTCACAGGACATTCTTGTTCAGGGTCGTTTTGCACGTTTTTGTACTCTCCTTCCCTGTAACTCCGGGTACTTTCTCTGTTTGCAGTTGCATCATCTTGACGCGGAAGCCGTACGACGGCATTTGCTTGAACAGTATGATACGGGGATTGTCGCTCTCGGACAGGACAAAGTACGCATTGCCTTTTCCTCGGTTCCTACAGAGCAGCTTCCTCTGCTCTACGACAATCTGCATAAAACATTCTGTGACCTTTCTTCTTAAACTCTCTTTATGTCTTCTGTTGCCACTTCTTCTGTTTCCACATCATTGCTTACCACGCATCCGAATATCTGGGTAGATCCATCACGTTCCTCTCTTGTAGATGAGATTCTCACGGTCCGTGAGGCACTTCCGAGTGCCTCCGGTGCGCTTGCTGTGTGGCGCCCCGCACTGTCAACAGGACGCATTCCTCAAAATACGTACATGGTCTGTCACCCAGGAGATCCTACCATTGACTGGAGTTTTTCGCAGACGTGTATTCCTATGGAACCCAACGTATTTGATGAGGTATGGTCTGAAGCGCAACACATGTTGTCTCAAAAAGAACGGCTCTACGTCACACACCGGTCTGTGGGAGCACACCCACAGTATGCACTTTCAGTGCAGACGGTTACTGATAGTGCACTGAGTACACTATTCACTCTGAATATGTTTTTGGATGCTCAATATGCAGAATCTCAACTTGGTGATCCATTAACCATTCTTGTGTTGCCATATGATACTGTACAGCGACCAGGATCCTCCAAGGCACTTATCGCAATGGATTTCCAGAGACGTCGAGGATTGGTATATGGATCTTCTTATCTTGGTTCTGTGAAGAAGCTCGCTTTTACAGTGATGAATGCGCTTCTCCCAGAACACGGAATTCTGCCACTGCACTGCAGTGCAAATGAAGCTCCTGACGGGTCGACGGCGCTCTTTCTCGGTTTGTCAGGAACTGGTAAGACAACCTTATCCAGTGATTCTCAGAGAAAGATGATTGGCGACGACGAACATCTATGGTCGGATGAGGGTATTGCGAATATGGAGAACGGGTGCTATGCGAAATTGATCGGTCTTCGCAAAGAGAAGGAACCGGAGATCTATATGGCAGTTCTGGAACAAGGACAAGATGCCATTATTGAGAATGCTATGGTCTATCCCGACGGCACTATCGACACCGATGATGATCGGTTCACTGAAAATTCCCGTGCTACCTATCCATTGACCAGTTTGCAGAATGTAAAAAAGGGTGGACAAGGGGCACATCCTTCCACGATTATCTTCCTTACAGCTGATGCGAGTGGGGTGCTTCCTCCCATTGCGAAGTTGAATACAGAGCAGGCGATGCTCTGGTTCTTACTCGGATACACATCCAAACTCGCAGGAACCGAAGCGGGTATCACAAAGCCAAAAGCGACATTTTCGCGATTTTTCGGTGGTCCGTTTATGCCACGAAAACCACAGGACTACTTGGATCTCTTTCAGCAGAAACTGACGCAATATGGATCAGCGGTCTATCTTGTGAACACAGGCTGGAGTGGTGGTCCGTATGGAGTTGGAGAGCGAATGGATATTGCCGTGACGCGTCACCTTGTGTGTGCTGCATTACGTGGGGAATTACACAGTGTGCCCTATTGGGAGTACCGCAAGTTTCATGTGGCTGTTCCTTTGGTTTGTCCTGGAGTGGACGAAAACCTGCTCAATCCAAAAAAGATGTGGTCCCATCCCGATGACTACGATCGTGTAGCAGATGCATTGGCGTTAGAATTCAAAGAGTACTTTGAAAAGAATTTTCTCGGTCTTGTGTCAGATGCTATCGCAGCAATGTGCCCTGGAAGATAGGTTATACAGTTTCTAGTGCATGTTTCTGGAACGTTTTGATGAGTGTATCCAAATCTTCGTTGACGAGAATGTGGTCGAAGAGTTCGGCACGTTCTTTGAAGAATTGCAGGTCTTGCACAGCATGTTTGAGGCGTTCACGGATCTGTGCTTCGGTTTCGCGGCCACGTTTTCGCAGACGAAAGAGGAGTGAACTGAGCATTGCACGTCGGCTTTTCCCTGGAGGAAGGAGGCCGAAGGAGAGGATGGAGCGACGTCCAAAGTGTTGCGCCAATCCCTGCAACAGGTGCATTTCTGTGACCACAACGGGCACTTTCCCATTTTCCCAGATTCTCTCAAGGTCTTCTACTACGTAGCCGTATCGGCGTTCCTCGCTGTTTGATGGAATATCAGTGTACGCAGCGAGTTTCCCTTCTTTGTGTAGTTTTTCAAATTCTTTCTGCGATACGTATGTATATTCGCCATCATCACCCTCTTTAGGGTGACGTGTCGTCAGAATAGGGACGCGTGTCATAGAGTGGCTGCAGACAGTTCCCAGTAGTTTGCTGACGGTAGATTTTCCTACTCCTGAAGGGCCGGTAATAGCGAGGATATAGCGTGGAAACACGCTTTCATCAAATGTATCAATTTTTTTCTGTATGATGACTTCGTAGGAAATGTCGTAGATGCGAAGGCCCTGCTCCGTTATAGAGGAGAGTGCCATGCGAGGCATGACGCGTTGGCCAATGAGTGCTGTTGCACTGAGCATATTTTGCTCAGAGTGACACACTATCTGTCCCAGTACCCGTGAACCGTCTTCCAGTTCGATCAACGCAATAGTGTGGGACTGAGATTGTGTGATCGTCGTATATGAGATAATTGTTCCAGATTGATTCTTCTGATTTCGTGTCTTCAGAGCCCGATGAGCGATGGAAGGAGTAGACATTTATACGGTGTACTCGAGGATATGGACGCAACAGGTGGCGCAGGCACCGCCGAAGTTGTGGGCCAATCCGTAACGACTCTGTGAGTGTTCTAACTGTTTACGCACATCGATCAATTGCTTAATGCCGGTTGCACCAACAGGGTGGCCGCAGGCTTTTAAGCCCCCACTAGCATTAAAGGTGTGTGATGAAGGTTTTGTGTAACATTCAATGCCCTTTCCTTTATCTGCGAAGCCCAAGTCTTCCATGTTGATCACTGCTGCAATGGAAAAACAGTCGTGATGTTCGATTGTGGCAATATCTTCTCGTCTAATACATGCCTCTTTCAATGCTTTTTCCAGAGCTTCTTTTGTTGCAGAGAAGCTTGTAATGGATTCACGGTCAGTAATACTGACCGCATCATTTGCGAGTGTCGATGCACGCAGTTGAAAAGGACTTTTGTACTTTGTGCTCAGGATGCACGCAGCAGCCCCATCGCTAATGGGGGAGCAATCGAGCATGTGAAGCGGATCGGCAACAAGGGGGCTTGTCTCCACGGACTCTGGTGCAATGGGGCTACGAAATTGCGCGTTGGGGTTCTTTGATGCATTTTCGTGATGGCGTGCACTCACGATATTCAACTCTTCACGTTTGAGTCCGTATTCGTACATATACCGCTTGGCAATCAGTCCAAAAATTCCGGGAAATGTCAGACCAGGCACTTGGTCCTTTTCGTTGTCTGATGCTCCCATGAGCGCGCGTGTGATCTGCTCAGAAGAGACATCTGTCATTTTCTCTACACCAAGAACAAGAATTGTTTCAGCACGTTCACTTTCAAGGAATGCGCAAGCCGTATGAAGAGCAACAGAACCGGATGCACATGCTGCTTCGATACGAAGGGCCGGGGGTTTATGTGGAAGGAGTGCAGAGGCGAGAGCGCCAACATGTGCTTGATTATTTGTGAGTTCCCCCAGCATGTTTGCCGTAATGACCATGTCAATATCCAGTGCTGTACATGGTGCATTTTCTATACTTGTGTCCATTGCTTTCTGTACGAGATCTTGGAGGCTCATATGCCACCATTCGCCAAAGCGTGTTTGTCCCGAGCCAATAAGGAAGATGTCTCTCTGCACGTGAGTCAGTTCAGAGGATTGGTATCTGTAGTATAGATTACTGGTGAGATTGTACCAGCTGAGAATATTTGCTGTAGGAGACATACTCCAGATCTCTCCTTTCTTCAGAGAGCGTCATCCCGTGTCGGAGCATGGTCATCAGGAAAGCATCGCATCCTGCTCCAGAGCCATAGGAAACCAGCATAATCCTTTCTTCTTTCTTAGCATGTTGTAGGACGTTTACCAGGCCAAGGAGGGAACAGGCGCTATACGTATTTCCGATAGTAGGGACGATAAACCCATGTGCAACTTGTGCATCCGTACATCCAAACTCTTTCATGATTTTTTTGGGAAATTTCGCATTGGGCATATGGAGGACCACATGATGAATAGCAGGGAGCGATGAGTGGGTAGCGGTTAGGAGACCACTGATGGTTTCGCGCATGTGAGAGAAGTAGCCGGGTTCGCCGGTGAAGCGGCCGGCGTGTTCAGGGTGAGATGCCCCTTCACTTCGCCAGAAATCGGGTGTGTCTGTGGTGAAAGAGAGCGTATGGTCCATGCGACAAAGGGCATTTTCGTGTTTTTCGGATCCAAGAAGTAGGGCGGCGGCCCCAGCAGCCGCGGAATACTCCAGTGCATCGCCAGCTTTTGCCTGTGCTCTGTCTGTGCCAATGGCAAGGCCGTATTCGATTTGTTTTGACCGTATGAAACTGTCCACAATTTGCATTGCTGCGGTTCCTGCCTTACAGGCGAATTCCAGGTCAGCTGCGTGAGAGAACGGGTGGAGTTCGAGGGCAGAAACCAGCATTCCGCTTGTAGGTTTCACGGCGTAGGGGTGACTCTCCGATCCCACGAAACAGGCGGAAATTTCTGATGAAGGAATATTGGCAACCTCGATAGCTTGTTTGGCTGCTTCGTATGCGAATGTAAAACTATCTTCGTTCTCTGCCGGCACCGTTTTCTCTTCGATACCAAGAGATTGAGTAATATGTGCTGCATCTTGTTGCCAGTGTTTGGCTATTTCTTCCGTGCGGATACGATAACGAGGGAGGTATTTGCCGAAACCAATGATTACAGAATGCATGGGAAAAAGTTTATCAGAAATAGTGATGGATCAGGAGGTAGATGGAGGAGTTCTCCTCCCTTGAGGGAGGGGCTAGGGGAGGGGGCTAGATCGTGCAAGGAATTTATGACTTTTTGCGAGTGTGTGGCTGGATTGAGCTGCGAGGAGAGAGAGTTCGCCAGCGAGAACTGCCGCGCCGATGGTTTCAGCAAGCTGTTGCGTAGACTGTAGACCTGAAACTGTAGATTTTAGTAGAAGATTGAGAGCTTGGGATTGGGCAGGAAGGGTTGTGCCGCCGCCGCGGATCCCAACGAGGATTGCCGGATTTCGTACAATCACTTTCAATTGTCCATTATCAATTTTTACTTGCGTTTCTGCCAATGATCCCTCCACAACATGTGCCGCATCCTGTCCTGTTGCGAGGTAGAGGGCGGCGATGATGTTAGCAGCATGACAGTTTTTGCCGAGAGCCCCGGCGATTTCCGAGCCAACTTTCAATTTTGCATGCGCTACTTCCAGCAGTGCTTTCGGGGTGGTTTTGAGAACTGATTCTACGACTTCTTCAGAAAGAACAGCTGTCGCCGTCACTTCATATCCGCGCCCTTTTTCCTTTGTTCTTTGACTCGGTTTTTTATCGCTATCCACATTTGCGGCTACGGTTATACATTCCAGGTTGAAGTTTTTTTCCATCCATTTTCCAATTTCCTCCGCTGCAATCGTCACCATATTCATTCCCATTGCTTCATCTGTGTCGGCGTAGATGGTGAGGAAGAGGAGATCTTCGTGTGTGTCTATTTCGTACTTCAAAATTTTGAGATGGTTACTGGTTGCTTCACCTACCGCAACCCATTCCTCTTTTTTTAGAGAAATTTCTTCTTCGTAATTCTGCATTCTGCATTCTGCATTCTGCATTCTTAATGCAATGGATCGGGTGATGCCGTGATAGATCGATGTTGTCTGCGCTCCTCCCGCTTCCCGCAGAGCTTTACATCCGCGGTTCACACTGGCGATCAGTGCGGCTTCTGTCGTTGCCAGTGGCAAGTGCGCTTCGATCTTCTCCTCGCAGCTCAATGTAATAGAAAGTGGTCCCGCGTACCCGACAGGAATCGGCACATGGCCGAACATCTGTTCACAGTTTCTTTCGTTGGCATGCCCAATGTGTTTCTCATTGATGGCGAGTGTTGAGAGATCAATGCAGAATTTTCGTTCCAGTGTTTCTCGTCGGCCGTGAATGGAGAGGGTGCGGAAATCCATACGTATTTGTGCTATCATTCTCTTTCTGTTCTGATATATACTACTTGTTAGTATTGTTCCTTGAAAGAGCAAGGGAAGGAGGGACATATGGGATACTTTCTGCTTGGGTTTCTGTGGGATTTTCTTGTAGTAATGCGGCTGAGAATCGTTGCATACACGGAACGGAACTTCCTCAATGCCGGATGGACGTTTCTGGTCAGTGGCGCGTGGCTTCTTCTCATTCGGCATGTAGTCACGAACGTTCCGTCGGTAGTGGATATCCTGTGTTATGCAGCGGGTACTGCTGTGGGAAGCGTGGTTGCAACGATGCTCCATTCGCGATTCACACGGAAAAAGATTTCTATGGAAGTGCAAATTTCCAAAGAACACGCTCCAAAGGAGCAGTAAGTGACAGGGCAGTCGTCATGTCGATGACTGCCCTTGTTTATCTATATATTTTTGAAGTATGTTCAGTGTAACTGGTCATTTATTGCTTGAAAGGAGGTGATTTCTATGCCAACGCCTGTACACAGATGTAAGGGGCATGATGTATTTCGTAAGAAGTGTCCTGAGCACAGCATTGTAGTGGCATGTCCGAATGAAGGAGCCTTTTTGCATCTCGTGCTGAACTATCGGGATACGAAGAGTACTTCTGCCAAGCTCCCCATTCAGTATTGTCCATTTTGCAGCAAAAAACTGGTGGTGTGACCAGAGTTCTACAGCTGCCAGGTTTCATGCTTGGCAGCTTTCCTCTGTGCGCCAGTTCCTACTTTTGTTTCGAATATGGCGCATCCTGTTTGTTGGTGAGCGTATTCTCTGATATCGGCACAGGCTTCTTCGGTGCAGATAAGATGCACCGTGGGTCCGGCATCCATAGTGAAGAGAACGGGCAGATGTTTTTCTGTTCGTAGTTGTGCAACTTCCTGTGTTATGCGATACGTTTCTTGTGTCAGGTAACACAGAGAGGGTGTACTCGTTTCGGCAATTTTATGCATATTCCATGCATCCTCTTCAGTCACATGCTGGAGTTTTTCAAAATCTTTATGACAAATTGCATCAATGCACTCTTGTTGTCTTTTTGAGAGTTTCTGCAATCTTTCTGTAAAGAAAGGACTAGTATGTGCTATTTGGTGACCTTCACTTGATCCATATTTTTTTTCCTGAAGACTTGGTGCAATAACGACATTGTGGAGTTTCCAGTGATGTTCGTCAGCAATCTGAACAGCTATTGCCGCATCGATGCTATCACTTAAGCCTGCGTGTATGGCAACAAAGCCCCCATGAATGCTGCGGCAGGCTGAACCAGATCCTAATCGTGCCATGATACTCACCTGTTCATTTGTGAGGTGTACTCCTTTTTGAGCGAGCAGTTCGGCATACGCTTTGGTAATTCCGCTAAAAATTGCTGCAGACGAGGCAAGTCCAATACCAGCGGGGACTTGTGAGGTTATGGAGACAGATACTGTCGGTAGTGCATATTCCGGCTGAAGTGATGTAAGGTAGCGATGTGCAAGTTCTCGATGAATTTTCAAGCGCGCTTGGTCTTTTTTGGTGAGTTCCTTGTTCGAAGTAACCGAAAATGTGTTGGTTTCTTCTATGGAAACTTCAACGATGGGAGAATCGAGCGTCATCGATAAGGAATCGTTTGTTGGTAAGCGCAATTCCTGATGGCGGTTCCCCCAGTATTTAATAAAGGCGATGTTTGGGGTGGAGGTGACAGTAATCATGCAAGGTGCAGCAAGTCATTTTGAAGCGGATGGATGGGAAAAGCAAAGTATTGTGCGACTTTTTCTAGGTTCTTCACCGTCGAATGTACTGCCAATACCATTCCTCCGCCGCCTGTTCTTCCACCCGCACCGAGAACTTTAGCTACTCCGCCAACGGATTCGATTTCTGTAATAAGTTTTTGCCCTTCTTTAGGGACGACGCCGAGTGCGATTTGGGCCCGATGGTGATCAGGGAAGACTGTGAGGGGAGATTCTCCTTGGAGGAGGCGTTTGGTGCAGTGGGCGATGGTCTGGAAGGGATATGTTTCTGGTGCCATATTGTCTTTCACCCATTTCACCAACTCTGGTGTTGTTTCATTTGGTTTTCCTGTATCAATGAGGATGGTATTTTCAAGGAAATCGAGATTGATATCGACAGGCTCCGGCCTGTGGCCTTTAACAAATTTCAACGGACGTTCCTGCCAGATGGTTTCGAAGTCGATGCCGCTGTGGCCGGGGTTGATAGTGTCTTCGATGGAGAGAGCCTGTTCTTTTGTGAGGCTGAGACATCGTGCGATTGCAATCACGAGTGCCGTGGATGATCCCAGGCCGCGGCCAATAGGGATGGCGCTTTCTACTGTGAATGTTCCTGACAGAGGCTCGGTGAATGTCTCACACTCCTTTTTTATTTTTTGTATATATTGAGCTTCTTCATAATGCTTATTTTCATGGTAAGTTACCTGTGTTGTGAAGGGGATGGGGATGGCAATTCCCGGATGGCCAAATACCACGGCATACTCGCCGGAGAGAATGAGTTTGCCTGATGCTTTTTCGGTGGCATTCATCCGCCAAATCGTCGCTGCCTTTGTACGTATTCGTCAAGCACTTGCTCAATGTCTGTTATTTCAAAGTCTGGAAAATGCTTTTCAAGGAAGAACCATTCGGCGTAAGTGGATTGCCAGAGAAAGAAGTTGCTAGTGCGATGTTCCCCAGATGTGCGAATGATGATGTCGATATCGGGAAGATCTGGTTGGTCAAGGTAGGGACGCAGTATGTCATTTTGAGCGAGTGTTTCATTGTTTTTCATTCGCTCTATTGCTCTCAAGATTTCATCTTTCCCCCCATAATCTAGTGCAAGATGTAAATTAAACTTAACATTATGTTTAGTTTCTTTTTCAATCTCTGTGAAAGATTTTGCCAACGATGCAGGAATTCGGTCTTTCCGGCCGGAATGCAGGAAACGTGTTTGCTGTTTGTTCATATCGTTACGGTTCTTCTTCACATAATTTTCGAGAAGTGACATGAGCTTACTGATCTCTTTTTTATCGCGTTTCCAGTTTTCCGTTGAAAAACACCATATTGTCAAGGTGGTGATCTGTTCATGTGCTCTGCACCAGTCGGAAATTGTCCGAAAATTTTCCACTGCCCGCGCATGACCTTCCCATGGATGGAGTCCCTTCGCACGTGCCCAGCGGCGATTGCCATCGGGAATAATGGCAAGATGAAGTTTTTTCTCAGACATGAGCACACTGTAGAGCGATGGTGAGAACCTGTGCAAACCAAGGGGAATATTTTTCCGGATATGCGGTCATGTCTTGTTGTAGTGTACGAATGGTGATCCATTTCCAGTCTGCAACTTCGTGTGGATTGGGGATAATTTCAGCGTTCGGCATAGTGCCGATAAGGACAGTATCGTGTTCGTGTTCTGAGAGATCTGTGGCAGGATCGTCTGCCTGATAGACAAATGCCCCCACGTTTTTTAGCAAACAGGTAAACCCCAGTTCTTCTTGTAAACGTTTTTCTGCGGCAGTGACGATATTTTCTTCAGGAAATGGATGGGAGCAGCAAG
Organism: Candidatus Peregrinibacteria bacterium CG10_big_fil_rev_8_21_14_0_10_49_16; assembly: GCA_002772605.1. Lineage (GTDB taxonomy): Bacteria > Patescibacteriota > Gracilibacteria > Peribacterales > Peribacteraceae > 2-02-FULL-49-16. The sequence goes on along the minus strand of PFDS01000040.1, from coordinate 33,287 downwards.
TATTGCTCCAGAGATGAGGGAAGAGAGGTTTGAAACGAGCCCGTTTTTGAATGAGAAGTTCTTCTCGGTTGCTCTCTCGGAAGACACACACAGAAAATGCACGGTGGAGATGACCAGGCTTTGCGTGAGCGGAAAAGATTTCCATGGTGCCGATCGCGTTTCCCTGAACGTCAACGAGGATAACATCGCGTGTCATAGAAGCATGGTAGCACTTCGTCCTTTGTCAGACCTGCCTGCCTGTCGGCAGACAGGCTCAGGATGACATAGTTTTGGTAAGTTTACGGCGTGTTTCTTCCGATTCCTCCGCAAGTTTTTTGGGATCGACGCGGTCGAGAACATCCGATACGCCTTCCTGTTTAAAACCTTTATATCCCATATTTCTTTCAAGGTTCTCCAGGACGCTCCCGACTGCTTTTCGTGTTTGCATAATGGCATTGTATGTTTTTTTTCCAATGGCGCGGCGTGATAGAGCCGTATCCAGTCGTTCCTGGTCCACTGGCCACATTTCTCCTTCCGTAAACGTTTGTTTCAGGAAAAGACGATTGTCTGCATCGCATTCGTTGCTAAATGGATCAATCATGTGCACGTCTTGTGCTTTCAAGTCTGTCTCTAATTTGTCGAAATCAAACTGCGCTTCGAGGTGATGCATGCCTGCCTGGAGAATAGAGTCTCCGTGAAGTGCACACCAGCGTCCAACGGTAAAACATTTTCTTTTTGTCGGGAGTTTCTGTGTAGAGAAATCGAAATCATCCTCTTTTTCTTCTGGAAACAGGTCAACGTCGGCGAAGATAACAATACCTGCATTTGGTTGCTCAAAAATTTGTGCGCCCCAGTCTGCATCAGGAGGTGAGTACCGTTCACGTTTCTTAAACCCCAATGTTTGAAAAATTTTCATGAGTGTGAGGTAATGCTTTCGGCTGGAACGGAATGTGTGATGGTCATGGTTTGCCCAACCAAGACCCAGTCGATCTTGTCTTACTTTTTGCAACCGTGCTGCTGCATTTCGTTTTGTCCAGTATTCGCGTTCCGATGCCATGGCAATATCTGCGGCAAGGTCCGGCCCGACGTCTTCGGCTATTTTCTGTGCGAGTTGCAGAGTGTATTCCATGCCCTCTGTCTCTCTCTTTGGCTCAAAGTCACGAATGCGCGAATCCCAAGTGGCCTTTGCATGCAAATATTTTTCTTCCGCTTCCAGATCTGTGTCCGGAGTGAATCCTTTGTATCCTCTGCGTTCAACAATGGAGAGGATTATACTTCCTTCCGGAATGCGTATTCTGCGGAACTTTCCAAAACGTGATCCTTCAACCTGATCGATGAGATCAAGACGGTTATGGGAAATGAGAAAGTCTTTGATCGAATCTACTTTCATTGCCACCTCCAGTGTTTGAGGATCGCTATGGAGAAGAATATCGGGAAAGTCTCCATGAGGATGCCAGTAGGGGATACCGTGTCCTTGCTTACTGTGCTCATACCGACAGGTAAATCCTGTCTGGCTCAATCTCGTAAGATGCTGTGGGCGTAAGGGGATAGACACGTGATCAACCCAGTCGGTAAAGCGCGTACTCGTTTCTTCCCGCATGCGTTTTTGGAGCTCGCGTGCAAACGTATGGTTCTCAAGGAAATGTTCGATCTGTTCCTGTACATATTGTTCTGCTTCCGGACAACGAGGCCATGGAATAAGGTTTGGAGAGTGGTGTTTTGGTGCATACATTAGAACGTTTTCTGCGTCGCGTCGTCGTATTTCCTCCTGCTGAAAATAATATGGATTTTCCATGGAATCGTACTGTATACCCCTTTTATGTCTTCATTGCAAATGATGATATGCGAAACTACTTCTGTTTATATTTTTGTCTAGAGGTGCCTCTTCGAATGAGGAGTACGATGTATACCATGGCTAAGAATCAACTGTTTCATGTTCAAAATTTTGCGCTTGCCTGTGGCATCACGTGGGGACTGGGCATTTTCCTCTTGGGATTTCTTGCAGCGTTTGCACAGGTCGGAGCGCCTATTGTCGACTTCATTGGTTCGGGATATCTGGGATACAGCGCAACTCCGGAAGGCAGTCTCATTGGCGGTGTATGGGGGTTCATCGATGCATTTATCGGCGGGTACATCTTTGCGTGGCTCTATAACTGGTTATGTTCTCGAAAATGAGAGAACACTGGCCGGAAACACGGGAGGAGTATGGGAGACGTTTACATGGAAAGCGTGCAGGTATTCCTGGGGAAGGGTTTGCTGATGTTCGTATTGTGATCGAAGAGGAAGATGGTGACCTTTTTCAGCAGGTGGTGCTTCTATCTGAGAAAATTCGCACATTGACAGATACAGAAGATAACCCGGAGCAGCTGCTGTTACAGTGCCCAAAGTGCGGTTTAATGAATGGTTTCACAGTAAAAGGAAAGCAGATATTTCATTTGGAGAAGGATGGAAAGAGAGCATTGCAAACACAGAAGTCCACGACAAAGAAGCGCATCTCTGTTCGCTACAAAGACGATACGCCTATGTGTACATGCAGTAACTGTGGAATGGAGTTTACGCCTCCAGAAGTATAAAAAGGGCGGAGCAGAGTTGCTCCGCCTACGAAAGCCACGTCACGCGTGACTACTTTTTCGGCGTTCAGCAATCTTTTTTGTCTTTGTCGGATTGTTTCTTGGTGTTTTCCTCTTTCGGTTTCTCCGAACATCCGATAAGAGGAACACCAAGTAGTCCGCCGAAGACAAGATAGAGAAAAAGACGCCGGATCCCCTGAAGTGACATGTGCCACCTCCTTTCGTTCGTAAGGATCGTGAAAAAGTCTACTAGTGTTTGAGGAGAAGTTCCAGCACACTGGATGCATGGATGTTCTCATAGATGCACTGCAACAAGTTGTTCGTCTAAAAGAACTTCGTCGGCGTGGGTGGGTACGAGAGCAGTTTGATCACCCTGAATCTGTTGCTGATCATCTTTCTGGATCTGTTCTTCTTGGATGCATTCTTGGGTCTCAACTGGGTGTTGATGTGGGAAGACTTGTGCAGATTCTTGCTGTGCACGATCTTGCGGAGAGTGATCCGGAAGTAGGGGATATTATCCCAGCTGATAATGTGCTCCCGGAAGAAAAAGAAAGGCGTGAACGTGAGGCGATGCGGAAGTTATGCAAGAAATTTCCCAAAGGTGATGTGATTGTAGGGTTGTGGGAAGAGTTTGAGGCAGGTGAGACGCCGGAGGCAAAAGCTGCTCGTCAGCTGGAACGGCTAGATTTGGCGCTTCAAACATTAGAGTACGAACAGAAATATCAAAAAGATTTGTCTGAATTTTTCGATTTTGTGGAAAAAGAAATGCACGATGATCTCGTGCGCGACATATTTTTTGCGCTTAAGAAGCGACGGCCGCAGATGTAAATAACTCTTTATGCAAAAAGCACCCCAGTGCTGAGAGGACACCGTCTTTGTACCCCTCCGCGCGGGTGATCCGGTTATTGGTCATGAGACCGAAGTGTCCTTCTTTCTCTTTTGCATTGTCTGTACCAAAAATACGGTCGATGGCACTACCGAGTTCTTCGCCTTGTCCGATACGCTCCATGATCGCTTCAGGAACGCGCATGCGGACACTGGAGCCTACTCCCTCAAATCCTTCTTTATCGATCACCACTGCCCATCCACAATCGTAGTACTGTCCGTCAATACGTTGGATGCCTCCCTCAAGTCCCACAGCGAAATCTGCTTCAAGAGCTCGAAGTGCGTTCTCTGCACGGTTACGTGCACCACGCACACTCTCTTCATCACTCATTGGCTGGTCGGATACACCTGACGGTACGGCAACGCTTTCAACGATCCATGTTTCGCGTGGCCACATGTCTGCGAATGCTTCTCGCACGGCTTCGATTTTTGCGGGGTTGAGAGACCCGACTGCAATGCGCATGAAAGGAGTATACCTTCTTCCCTCTCCCATTGGGAGAGGGTTCAGGGTGAGGCTCGCAGTCTGAAAAATGGTATGATTTTTTTATGCAAGTGAAGCAAACGTGGCTCGCAGTTCTGTGCATCATCGCACTACCTCTTCTTGTTTTTTTTCAATCTCTTTCCAACGAGTTCGTTGCGCTTGATGACGAGTTGCTTATTATTGATAATCCCACCTCTCAAGGATTGTCATGGGCGAATGTGAAACGTGCGTTTACGACATATGATCCGGAACTCTACATACCGCTGACACTTCTGACGTACCAGCTGGAATACGCGCTATTTGGCGGATTTGATCCGATGGTTGTTCACGCTACGAATCTGCTTTTGCATGTGGTGAACACACTGCTGGTATTTCTGATTTTTCGACGATTTTTTAGAGAGTATATAGCGCTACTCTGCGCGTTACTCTTTTCAGTACACCCACTGGTCGTGGAAACAGTCGTATGGGGAGCGGCACGGAAAGATCTCTTATCAAGCATGTTCTTTCTGAGTAGTGTTTATCTGTTTTTACAGTGGAGAAATGCACGTGTCACCCTGACACATGGGTATTGGTTGAGTGTCAGTGCCTTTGCGTTGGGGCTACTCTCCAAAGTCTCCATTGCTCTCTTGCCATTCATGCTACTTCTTTTGGATTGGTATAAAGACGGACATGTAGATCGACGATCTATTCGTGAAAAATGCCCGTACTTTGCTTTAGCAGCTCTCTTCGTTGTCATTGCACTCTTTGGGAAACGTGCGCAGGTCACAGATTGGGGCACTCTGCTTCTCATGCCGTTTGTATCGGTTCCGTTTTACATCCAGAAATTTTTCCTTCCTACAAAACTTGCGATTCTCTATCCGTTTACTGATGCAGTGTCGTTCTTGAATGTGCGTGTGCTTCTTGGAATGTTCCTTCTTGTTGGTATTTCTGTGGGTGCGTGGCTTCGGTTGCGCAGGGACCGTTTGTGGGTGGCATTATGGTTGCTCTTTATCTTTTTTCTCCTTCCCTCATTTGCAAATGTACTGAAGGGGAGTGACAGTGGTTCACTTGATGTGTACTTCGCGTCAGACAGGTATGCGTACTTGGCCATCCTTGTGCCACTGTTTCTTGTGGGTGTAGCCATGCTACGTTGGCACAAAACTCTCTATGTAACTTGCACTGTCACTGTTCTATTTGCTTGGCTGACATATCAGCAGTCAATGGTCTGGAAAAACAGCGAGAGACTTTTTCAGAATGTCATTGATCACTACAGTAATTCCCATCTTGCCTATAACAATCTTGCAGGTTTTCGTGCACAGGAAGGAAAGCTCTCAGAAGCAGAAGAGCTCTATCGGCAGTCGCTTTCAGTGAAAGAGAATCCACGAGCGCTGTTTAGTTTAGGACGCGTATTGGTGGTGCAGGAGAAATTTACAGAAGCAGTGCCACTGTTTGAGAGGTATGTTGCCTTACAATCTCATGATGGACAGGGATATTCTCAACTTGGCGGTTTGGTTCTTTTACAGGGGGAGACGCGTCGTGCTACTAAACTTCTGGAACGTGGGCGGGAACTCGATTTCAATATTCCAGAACTGCACTACAATCTTGGTGTGGCCTATGAAAGGCAGGGTCGTATGTCAGATGCGCATGTATCCTTTGAGAATGCGTTGAACGTGCAGCCGGGGTACGAGCTTGCCCGGCGTAAACTGGAGCGCTAGCATAAACAGCCGCTCATTTGCATTTCAGAAAAGGAGATATCGCATGAACCTCTCTCGACCTGATCGTGAGTGTCTCGCTCACGAACTTGACCAGTTTGACCCGACCTTGCCTCTTGATAGAGCGCAACGTCCCCCGGTGTCTTGGTTTTTAGATCCATGGATGTTTCAGCTTCAGCAGCGGTACATTTTCCGCAGGACGTGGCAGATTGCTGCATTGCAGGATGGTATTTCTGAGCCTGAGTCTGTGTGCTGTATCCAGATTGCAGGGCATCCGATGGTGCTCGTTCGTGACCGGGAAGGAGTGTTGCGTGCGTTTCCTAACTCATGCACGCATTGGGGGACGCAACTCTTCGATGCAGATTGTGCATCTACAGAGAGGATCCAGTGCCCCAATCACCGATGGACATGGAACCTCAAGGGAGAACTGCGCATTGCACCGGATACCCCGGATGGTTTCTGCCGTGCCGGCATGCACAATCTGAAGAGTTTTCCCGTGAGGGAATGGGGCCCATTCGTATGGGTGTGCATGGATAGTGATCCGCCGGACTTTGCGGAGACGATGGGCTCACTCTACGAGCGCGGTTCGCACTTTGCGGCGATGGAATACGCCGGAAAGGATACGCATGACATCCACGCGAGCTGGCTGCATGTGATGGATAACTACAATGATGGTTTGTATCATCGCAGCGCACATCCCAGTCTTGCCGCGACGATCAGTCCGGATTACCGCGTGGAGGTTTCCAGTCACTTCGCACTGCAATATGCCCCATTCAAACAAGAGAGTGGGACAGTGCGTTCCGGTACTGCGCGGTACTGGTCACTCTTTCCGAATACGATGTTCAATGAGAGTGGTGACCGCGTGCTTGATGTGAATGTCGTGGAACCGGTCGCTCCTGATCGTTGCATGCTTCACTTCTACTACTTCTTTGCTAAGGATGTGGGAAGTAGTTTCAGGGAGGACAGCACGCGGAGCAGCCGGGAAACCCAAGGCGAAGATAACGTGCTTTGTGCACGTATTCGCGGCGGATTGTCGCTTTCCTACGATCGTCCGGGCTCATATGTGCCTGACAAGGAAGCAGCGGTCTTCCGTTGGCACCAATTGGTGCATGAGCACCTCCTTCCTGCGGCGTACCCGCCGTCGGACGAACTTCTCTAACCTACATGAGCGGAACCAGCAGCGCATGCTGCTGGTTTTTTATATATATGAGAGTATGATGCAAGATCATGGTGAAATGGAAGATGAATCCTTATCTGCAGCGTTTGCAACCAGATGTGTTCTATCATCTGGGACTGGATACGGATATGAATCTGATGGAGATGTTTGGAGATGTTTCCGTTGTGTGTATGGGCGGAAGTCCAGCGCGTGCTCAGGCCTTTGCTCGCTACTCTGCCGATCAGTTGAATATTGACTGTTCTTTGGAACCTATCGGCAAAATCGAACGGTTTTCCCTGTATAAAGTTGGTCCCGTTATCTCTGTATCTCATGGTATGGGGATGCCATCGATTTCTATTTTGCTTCACGAAGTAACCAAGCTTCTTTTTCATGCAGGGTGTGATGATCCCGAATATATTCGTATCGGGACATCAGGGGGTATTGGTCTGAATCCGGGAACAGTGGTGATTTCTAAGGAGGGTGTGAATGCCAAATTGGAACCATGGCACGAGCAGATTGTGTTGGGAGAGACGCAATGTACGCCAACACAACTGGATCCTCTCATACGAGAATCTCTTCTGGAGCATGCCGATGGTCTTCCTGTTGCTACAGGAAAAACGTTAAGTGTTGATGATTTCTACGAACAACAGGCTCGTTTGGATGGTGCTCTCTCTCCTCCATTTACTCATGCGCAGCAGTGTGCGTACTTACAAGAACTTCATCGTGCCGGCGTATGTAATATTGAAATGGAAACAACCATGCTGGCTGCCTTCTGTCATCGTGCCGGCATTCGTGCTGCATCTGTGTGTGCAACGATCCTGAACCGTCTGGAAGACGATCAAGTGCATGCGAGCCCAGAAGAACTGGCTTCCTATATCCTGCGTCCACAAGAGCTTGTTCTGCGCTATATTCAGGCACGGCATATGAGTTGTGCACGTTAACCCTTCCTCATATATGAAACAAGAACAGCCACGCGTCTTCCGTCGTTCGTTTATGCGGGATGTACAAGATCCGTTACTGAAGATGGATCATTGCCATGTGCAACCATTGGCAGAAGTGTCGTATCCTGGTATATCATCTCGGCCGCTATTTCTGGTGCAGTACCCGCGTACATTTCATCCTGGTAAACCTACTATTCTTCTTTCCGGGGGCGTGCATGGCGATGAGCCTGCTGGCGTGTATACGGTCATTGATTGGTTACGCAACCGTATTCAGGAGCAGGATACTGTGTGTAATGCCTATGTGTTTCCTTGCGTGAACCCGAGCGGTTTTGAATTGGACACACGGTTTGCTGCGAATGGTGTCGACCTTAATCGTTCGTTTAATAAAGAGACAGAACAACAGGAAGTGCAGGCCATAGAACAGTGGCTCCGGGCTACTGGTGTACGTTTTGCATTTACAATGGATTGTCATGAAGTACCAGCAGATGCTTCAGGGGAGGGGTTTACAGAAAAAGACAATCCACATGCATGTTTTCTTTTTGAGACAATGGCAGATGTACGACATCGCATTGGTCCACAATTAATTGCAGCTCTGCCTAACGATATGGAAGTGTGTCAGTGGCCAGAGGTGTACACAGAGAAGAATACAGGCGGTGTCGTGGCTTATCCTGAAGCCTGTGCTCATCCGCCCTATGCGGAAGATGCAACATTTGAGGGCTATATGAATGGGGTCAATAAGACTCCGAAACAGTACACAGATCACTCATTTACGACAGAAACACCTACAGTATGGGAAATGGAAAAACGTATCCGAACACAAACAATCTGGATACAGACAGCCATTGAGTTACTGCTCAAGCGACGATAAGCTATAGGAAGCAGGCGGGTATAGTACAATGGCTAGTACGTCAGCCTTCCAAGCTGAACATACGGGTTCGATTCCCGTTACCCGCTCCACATTTCTTCTAGTGGACGGTTACTGCTCGCTAAATGGTACGCGAACATATAACAAAGTTCTAAACTAGCAGAACGTACACGCCAGAGAACATGATCAGAGCTCCAAAGAGCTTTTTTATCAAAGTACGATAAGAGATGTCTTCTGTAATGAGATGCGGTAAGAAGAGCGTAAGCAGCACGCCGATACTTATCGAATAGAAGGATTGTACTTGAACTACAACTGTTACTAAGCCGGCAGACGGAGCAAGTACCAGAGCTTTCTTGAACATGAGCTGACCGAGGAAATCTGTAAGATTATTCCAGGTAAAGCAGGCATATTTACCAAGATTTGCTGTCTTGATCCCATGGAGAACCTGTTTTCGGATTGAGGGGATAATACATAATGTTGGTCCCGCTAGTGCTGATCCGAGGTTATCCAGAAGGAGGTATTCCCAAAAAGACATCTTGGTCAGTCCGAAATCCACAAAGAGCGTCATGATGGACCAAATAAGAATGGCAATGAGAATCATCCCAAGTCCCTTGGTGAATAACCCCTTAGTTCTTTCCAGTGATACGATCATCGCACCACATAAAACGATCATAAAACCAACAACTTCATGCGGAGAGAGAGTTTGTTGTAAAAATAGAAAAGCTAGAATAACAGTGAATACGGGCACGAGTTTGAATAGGATGACTAGGCGGGATGTCTCGCCTAGTTCCAATGCTTTTCCATAGAAGCCATAGGAATAGACAAGAACCATGCCCGTGGCAATGGGAATCCAAGAAAATACGCTCCATTCTGGTATTCCTATAACGAGCAAAATAACTACTGTGAATAACCAACTGCTGATTGTAGAGAAAAAGAGAAAATCAAAGATTCCTTTTATGTGCTTTTCCAGAATATATTTATCTACAAAATTAGATGAAGCCCAAAAAAATGGGGCAATGAGCGCAAAAGGAATCCAACTCATAGAGATCTACTATACCTCATATATGGACAACACATCCTAGTTTCATGACTGCAAAAGCTCTAGATTGATGGGACAATGCCTACTGAAATTCTAGCAATTGCCGCACTTACACTCATTGCATCTGCCGTTGGAACTATGACGGGATTCGGAACATCCACCATCATGATCCCCGTCCTTCTCTTCTGGTACCCACTACCACAAACACTCTTACTTGTCGGCATCATCCACTGGGTCGGCGATATGTGGAAGATGTTGTTGTTTCGCAAAGGAGCAACGTGGAATCTCCTTCTTCTCTTCGGAGTGCCCAGCGTTCTTGCTGCATACCTTGGCGCCAGACTGACACTTGAAACAGATCCTGTGTTACTGCTGCGCATTCTTGGCGCAGCGCTTATTATCTACACATTCTTCCTGCTTTTCCATTCATCATGGAAATTACCAAAGACCACTGCAACCGCAGTTACTGGAGGTGTCGCATCGGGGTTCATGGCTGGAATCTTTGGGGTGGGTGGTGCCGTACGCGGTGCGTTTCTGGCAGCATTCGATCTTCCAAAGCACGTCTACATCTTTACGGCAGGAGCAATTGCATTTATGACCGATTCGATTCGTCTTATTGCCTATGGGGTTGGAAATGTGAATCTCCCGATGAAACTCTGGTATGGTATGATCGTACTTTTGCCGTTGTCTTTTGTAGGCGCTTGGTTAGCCAAGAAGGTCGTTGGTTATGTGTCTGAAAAAGCATTTCGTATAGTAATAGCGGTTTTCCTTTCTGTGGTTGGATGTAAGTTTCTGTTACTGCCATAAGCTCAGAGTATTTCTGATAGACTTTGTTTTGTATGGAGGAACAGATTTTCAAAATCCTTGAGCGCAATAAGCGTGTGGAAATGGAAAAAGCGTGGGAAACCAGTCTCACGAGGAGGGGCATTATTGCAGGCATTACCTATATCACTGCCTGTGTGTTTCTTTGGCAAATCGGCATTGAAGGTTTCTACTTATCAGCCTTGGTTCCCACAGGAGGCTACACTATTTCAACGCTATCTTTGCCATGGGTAAGAAGAATGTGGGCGGAGTTGAAGAGTAAGGCAGAGAAGACTAGGAAACGTTAACCTTGATCCATAAGAAGCATATGTATCCTTTCTTGTGATGGCGTTTGCCAGGGATGGCAAGTGAGGAGGCGACGTATAATGAGGAGCAGTCCAAGAATGCATCCATGTTTCTGTACTGCCTGTTTTCCGTATTCGGAGCATGTTGGGTGATGCCTGCAGTAGCCGTACGGATAGAGAGGGTGCAATGGACCGTGATCAGGGGAAAGGGTTTTTTGATATAGGGTGATGCCTGCAACAATGAGGTTGCGGGGTAGGTACCAGATATGGCGTAGAAGATTGCGCATCATAGCAATTGACGATACTCTGTATCGTACATGATTGAGTCGTCAGAATTGTTGACAGGTGTGTATGTTGTAGTTGGAGTACTAATTATTGTTGTGTTGTACCACGTTCTGTTTATTGTGGTCAATTTGCGTAAGGTCATCCGACGCATTGAGAGCGTCACTGCAGAGTTAGAATCGGTTGTGATCAAGCCTCTCAATATGGTAGATACCATTTTGGAATGGGTAGCAGGGCAAGTGGAAAAAACCGCATCCCTCGAGAGAGGAAAAAAGAAAAAATGACACTTAGAGAATTGGCTGTTTATCAATAAATACTTTAACAAAGAAGCGTTTGATCATGTCGTAGGATGCGCTGAGGAGTTCCGTCAGAAGACCATTCAGCTTGCGCATGCGTGCATAGAGCTTGTTGAGCTTATCGGCGGCTCCTGGTCTTTTGCCTAAGATCATTTTTTTTGCCTGTTTGCGCAGGTCTTTTACTTCTTTCTCAATGTGTCTTTTCAGTTGCTTTTGCATGGCTTCTTGAGAGGGAAGGTTTGCAATTGCTTCATCTCGAGTCACGTGTTTTTTGGGTTTTCCATCTGATGTCTTCTGCATGTGTTTGCCCCCACCGCCTCCAAGATCTGCGGAGCTGTCTTCTCCTACCGTTTCTGGTGGTGTGGTGATCGATTCGATGGCTAGTAGAAGACTCTCGAGGTTTTTCTGTTGAACGGGTTGCGTCACCGGAGTTCTTTCCAGTTGCGCTGGGGGTGGGGCCTCAACTCCCTTTTTGGGTAGTTGTTCCGGAGTTTTTTTCGTGACCATTCTTTACTATTTTCCCCTTTTTAAGCTTAAAATGCAAGATTTTCTCCGTAAAATACATTCATCAGCATTTATAAGCACTTTTGTTTTTTGTGTTTCTGCTTCAATCTGAGTGGTATGTCTGATCGAACAGTTTTTCATAAAATCAGGGATCGCGAGATTCCGGCAGATATTGTCTATGAGGATGCAGACGTATTAGTGTTTCGGGATATTCATCCGTGTGCGAAAACACACCTTCTCTTTATCCCGCAGAAGGAGGAAGATATTGTTGCTTCTATTGCAGATTGCACAGAGGCTACACGACATGTTCCCGGCATGCTCATTGCGAAAGCGCAGCAGTTTGCAAAAGAAAAGGGAGTTGATGGTTACAAATTGACTTTTCATGTAGGAAAAGGAGGTGGACAGCAAGTCTATTATCTCCATTTACACTTTCTTTCAGATCAGGAGCTAAGAACACACTGATGATATTTGGTGTCTGTGGTATATGGTGCGTAGAGTTTCTGTAGTTACCTGTATGAACCCTTCAAGGATATGATCTGCTTCAGAGAGGTCTTGTATATGATTACATCCGTTCCGAAGACCGATACAGGTCATCTTGGCAGCTTTTGCTGCACGCACACCATTCTGCGAATCTTCAATCACAAGGCACTCCTCTGGTGCAATGTTTAAGTCCCTCGCAACTTTGAGGTAGATGGTAGGCGCTGGTTTTCCTTCTGCTGGCTTTACTTCGTTACCGGGAGAGATGGTTGTAAAAAAATGGCGCATGGAAAACGTATTCAACGTTTTTTCGATGAGTGTGCGTGAAGATGAAGAGCCGATGCCAATCGGAATACCATCTTTCTGTAGGCACATAAGCAGGTCTTGGACACCGGGTAGCATTTGAATGTTTTCGCAGTGAATATGATCTTGCATTTCTTGCATATGTGCTGAAAAGACAGCATAGGTAAAGATGTTCCCAAATTCTTTGCAAAACACTTCATACGCTCCTGTACGTGTTCTTCCGGTGAATAACCGTGCATTGTCTCCTGCTTTCCATCCTGGGACATGTTGAAAGCCGAATGTATCCATTTCTCTGTCCCAATAACGTTCACTATCAATAATGACGCCGTCAAAGTCGAATATTACTGCTTTCATGTCTGCAGTGTACAGATGCTATGCCGCATATCCAGCTTTCTCAGCCTCCTTCTCATTTTTGAAGTACACTCGGTTTTCTTCTTTGATCTTTTTTCCTTGAGCAGAATCGAGAGCATAGTATTTCTTTCCTGTTTTGGATGCGACAAATTGTGCTTCCTCAAGAGGAAGTGCTTCCTGTATGGCAGGGGTTTTCTTTTCTTCTTTTTTCTTTACTTCTTCTTGTTTAGACTCGAGTTCCTGTTTGAGTTTCTCTAGCGTTGCTTTATCAATGGGTTGTAGCGCTTTGGTTGAAAGGCCAATACGTCGCTCATCGATATCGATATTAATGACCTGTGCTTCGACTTTTTGGCCAATGGTGAGCACTTCCGATGGATCAGTTACTTTGTGGTGAGCCAGTTCAGACAGGTGAATCAGTCCATTAATATCTTTTTCCAACCGTACGAATGCACCGTAATCTGCGAAACGTACGACAGAGCCCTGAACGCGTTTTCCAACAGGATATCTCTCTGCGACAGCTTCCCAGGGATCGCGCGTGAGTTGTTTCATGCTGAGACTCAGTTTGTCGCCATCAACGCCAATAACTTTCACGGTGACCTTATCGCCAGTTTGTGCATGTTCTGTAGGGTTTTTCACGTGTCCCCATGCAATTTCTGAAATATGTACCAAGCCTTCCAGCCCCTCGAATGTCACGAATAGTCCAAATTTGGCTATGCCACTCACCATGCCTTCTTTCACATCACCTACTTTCAAACTTTCCAATGCTTTTGCCCGTTCTTCTGCCATTGCCTCTCGTTCCGATACGACGATTTTTCCTGCTTCTTCATCCATGGTAATGATTTTTACCGTGAATGTATGTCCGATGTATTTCTGTAAACGTTGCATAATTTCGACAGAATCTGCGTTATTAACACGTGGATAATGAACAGGAGCCAGTTGGCTTACTGGCAGGAAAGTGCGGATACCGTCCATGTTGGCGAGCAGGCCTCCCTTGTTTGCTTCCTGGGCTATGAAGTGCATTGTGTGATTTTCTGAAATAAGATCGTGGAAGCGATCCCATGCCTTTTGCTGGCTTGCCATACGCAAACTCATCACCACCAACCCTTCATCATTTTCTTCTTCCAAGACTAGCGCGTTGAGTGGGTCGCCAACGGTAATAGTGCGAAATGTGTTGAAGGAATCCCTCAGCTCTCGTCCGGAAACGATGCCTGTTGCCACTCCTTGTAAGTCGAGCAGTAGTTTATTTTTTCCTTTGAATACAACAGTTCCTTCGAGAAGTTCCCCAGGGCGTGCATGTAAAATAGGAGGGGAGTCTTTGAGTAGCTGCTCCATTGTGGCATTTTCTTGAAGGATTGGCATAGAAAAGGAAGGTGCAAGTGGAAAAAAATAGAGAAAACAGTATGTGCATGTGTCCTTGCACGAGCAACACATTGCGTTCTTATTTTCCCACCTCTTGTTATATTTGTCAAAGTCGATCTACAATGTTGTGTCATCCATTTTTAGATCTTCAAGATTTTCAGGAATTTTCTGCCGTTGGCTAGTTTCTGGATTGTAGATGTTGTAATAGAGGTCGATAAGCTCTCGGGTGCGTAAGCGGCTCGTATGGAGTCCGATGTTGCCCAGTCCTGCTTCAATAAGCTCCACACGCTCATTAAGTTTTTTGACGAATTGATTGAACTCTCGAAATCTCTGGGCAGCTTTTCCAACAGAGTCTTCCGGGTGCAACCAATCGAAGAATTTTTCCAGTAGTGTTTTTTTACGCTCGCTTTTATCGTAAGGGACGATGACATAAAAGCGCTTTTGCATAATGTCTGACACTTCAAGAAGACGGTTAATGAACGCGATATAGGCAAATGTTTGTTCTTGAAGCAGTTCATTCGTTTGCTCTTGTGCTTTTCCCTGGAGGTATTTGAGATAGCTATCAATATTGATATGCGTTGAACGTACGATGATTTGAACGGGGAAGGAGAGTGTATTGACGAATGATCCGTAGCCGGCAATGATAGCTTCCTGCTCCGTTTCACTCTTCAGGTTAAAGTTTATTGCTTCAACTTGAAGTACAGCACGCAGGCCTCCATTTTTTAGTGATATCGTGTCATTACGGATTTCTCCGATAGGAAGGTATCGTTGCGTGGCATTCACTTGTTGTGACTTGCGTTTGCGCACAGTACTCGGTGCTTTTTTTTCAGGTGTCTCTGATTTTGTGTCGGCGGGGCTCATGACGTTTTAGTGGGAGGAGTATTGATCCTGTTTTGGGTAGGCAGGGGTGTATCTTGTATAGTAGGAGTGTCTAAAATTGAGCTCAATTCTTCTGCAGATAGTTTTCCTTTCTTTTGTATGTCTTTTTCTTGCTGTGTATTTTTGGAGACGTGTGTGATGCTGGTGAAGCTCAATGGCACGCCGGCACGAGGGGTCCATATGCGTATAGATGGTTTGACCACGCGTTCAAAAGAGAGGAGCGTAATACGCATGAGTGACAGATCATTGACTTTCACAAATGCAAACGCCATGAAGATGACAGCGGGTATGATACTAATGATGATCAAGGGAATACTTACTCCTTGATCGCCATAAGCCTTGCTGAATCCGGTCCACAGAAGATAACTAATGCCGCTACCAATCACTGAGAGAATCAGTTGTTTCAGTGTGATGGGGCCGATAATACGGTCCTCAATGTAGACATTCTGCGGGATTTTGACTGCTTCGATAGGCATTCAGTTCATTGTACCAGAAAACCTACCCTTTTCCTATTCGCACTCAGTTTTCTTTGATAGCCAGAGTACTTGATTTTTTCTCTTTATTATTTTCTTTTTTTACTTTAGGAAGGAAGTCGAGTTGATCATTGTTCTTCTTGATGACAGAAATACAATCTCCAGGCTGGAATACGCCTTTTAGAATGTGTTCTGCAATTTCGTCTTCAATACGCTGTTGAATAACACGACGTACGGGGCGGGCGCCGTACTCCGGGTCAAAGCCTTCCGTTGCAAGAAGGTTAACCACTTTTTGGTCCACCTGCAGGTCATAGCCCTGCGTGTGCAGGCGCTCGTTGAGGTATGCTAGCTGATTCTTGACAATCTTTCTGATATGTTCTTGGTTAAGTGCATTGAAGATGACAATATGGTCAATACGATTGAGAAACTCTGGTCGGAGTTGATCTTTGAGTTCAGTAAGGACTTCATTGCACTGATGTTCATACTGTTGTTCTTCATCACGTGCTTCATCTTCTAATTTAAAGCCAATCTTTCCTGCTTGTTTTGTGAGCTTTTCAGCTCCGATGTTACTCGTCATGATAATGACCGTATTCGTAAAGTCGACAGTATTGCCTTGGCCGTCAGTCAGCAAACCATCTTCCAAAATTTGGAGCAGGAGGTTGAAGAACTCTGGGTGTGCTTTTTCCACTTCATCGAACAGAACAACTGAGTAGGGTTTTCGTCGTACCATTTCTGTCAACTGTCCACCTTCTTCGTATCCTATATATCCGGCGGTTGTTCCAATTAAGCGGGATACATTGTGTCTTTCCATGAATTCTGACATGTCAATTTTGATCAATGCATCTTCTCGGTTGAATACTTCGCGTGCGACAGTGCGAACTAATTCTGTTTTTCCAACACCCGTAGGCCCGAGAAAGAGGAAGGAGCCGATAGGACGCTTGATATCACCAATTCCTACACGGCTACGTCGTATCGCACGTGCTACTTTTTTAATTGCATCATCTTGACCAATCACATATTTGCGCAATTGTCCTTCCAGATTCGTCAGTCGCTTTGCCTCAGAACGAAGCAGTTTGGTAACGGGGATACCCGTGGAGCGACTAATGACTGCGGCAATGTCATCACTGGAAATACTAATTGGTGTACGACGGTCACCATCACGCATGTCTATAAGACGTTGCTTCTTTTCTTTTAACAGTTGCTGTTCTTGTTTTAATTTCAGTGCAAGGTGGTACTTTTGGGAGCGCACAGCCTTTTGCTGTTTTTGAATGAGCTCTTCAATATGTTCATCAATACTACGAATTTCCGGTTCTTCTTCCGCATGCATAATTTTCTTTCCTGCAGCCGCTTCGTCGAGAACGTCGATAGCCTTGTCTGGGAGAAAGCGTTCATTGATGTATCGTTTACTGAATTGGACAGCAGCTTCTAATGCTTCGTCGGAAATAGTAATTGCGTGGAAGTTTTCAAAGGCCTCTTTTATTCCTCTTAAGATTTTGAGTGTATCTTCGACGCTCGGTTCTTCTACTAAGATGGACTGCAAGCGCCTTGCCAGTGCTCGATCCTTTTCGATAGTACGAAATTCGTCTGTTGTTGTTGCTCCAATAACTTGGAGAATGCCTCTGCTTAATGCGGGTTTTAGAATATTTGCTGCATCTAATGATCCTTCTGCCGATCCTGCACCAACAATGGTGTGCATCTCATCAATGAACAAAATGATGTTCGTATCTTCTTGCGTGGCTTCTTTAATAATATCTTCGAAGCGTTGTTCAAACTCTCCGCGATATTTTGTTCCTGCGACCAGAGCACCCATATTGAGAAGGAGCACGCGTTTGTTTTTGAGTGAACGCGGTACAGTTCCTTGTGATATTTTTTGCGCAAGTCCTTCAACAATTGCTGTTTTTCCAACGCCAGGTTCACCAATAAGAATAGGATTATTCTTGGTTTTTCGACTTAAAATATGAATGACACGTTCAATTTCTTTGTCTCGACCGATAACAGGATCGATCTTCTTTTCCTTGGCCTTTACGATGAGATCGTCTGTGAAGTAATCGAGTACTGGGGTTTTGCTTTTGGTATTTTTCTTCTTTTTTAATCCTTCAGGATCGCCCATTCCCGCCATTCCTGTTGACATACCTGCCATTGCACCCTGCAGACCATGGAAAAATGCCTCAAGTGATTGCTCAATGTTTTTGCTTTGTTGACGGAACTGGCTAATTTGCCCAAACATTTCTTCGACGCGTGTTCGTAACTCTTCGGAGTCTACCTGCATGTTTTCCAGGAGAATGGTTGCTGCATTTTTTTCTGTGGATACGAGTGCATGCACAAGGTGTTCTGTACCTACATTTGTGTGTCGGTACTTATGTGCTGTTATAACCGCTTGTTCGATAACATTATGGAGAAAAACAGAAAGGCCATGTTTCACATGCTGACCTTCAATGTCATTGGATTTTGTTGCCTTCAGCAGGATGCGAGCATTTTCCAGTGTCACGCCTGCGCCAGTAAAAATCGAAAAGCCGAGTGATTTGGGAATACTGAGCAGTCCAAGAAGCAGATGTTCTGTGCCAATATAAGGGCTCTTCATCGTCTTCGCTTCTTGTTCTGCTATTTGTAGCGCGAGTTTTGCATTGGGTGTAAACCGGTCGAATGGGTGCATATGTGATGAGAGGGGAGAGTTAGCACTCTAGCATGTAGAGTGCTAGCCTGTCAAAGGCTTCATGCTATTCTAGCATACTTTCGTTCATTGTTGGAGACTTTACCCTTGCTTTTTTACAAATTGGCAAGCTGTTGACTGTTGTCAAATTACTTTGACATTCTTTCACGAAAGATGCGCCAGTCTTCCAGAAAAATGGCAATGATTGTTGTGGTAGGAACAGCGAGAAGAAGTCCAAGGACGGGGTGAATGAACTGTGAGAAACTTACACCGATTAACATGGCAAAAATGATAGCGATTGGAGAGAGTCCGACTGCGCGCTTCATGATGAGAGGAACCAGAAGATTATTCTCACACCATTGAATGACATAGTACACACCTGCAATGATTGCTGCCCAGAGAATTCCTTCCTGCGTTAAACCAATGAGAACTGCGGGCACGGCAGCAATGAATGGTCCTACATAGGGAATAAACTCCGTGAATCCTGCAAGAACAGCAAGTGTTACTGCATATGGCATACGCAGAATAGTGAGTGCAAGAAATACCAGTAGTCCTATAGAGAGGCCCAAGAGCAACTGCCCACGCGCCCATTGGCCAATTTTGATATGAATAGCTTCAGTTTTTCCATCAATGTACTGGCGGTAACTATGGGGAAAGAAGCTGCGAAGCCACATGCGAATACGCTCCTTTTCACTTTGAATGAAGAATGCCAGTACGAGCACGATGACTGTTTTAACAAAAAAGCTTAAGACTGAACCTGCCAGTCGTGTCGCAAAGAGTACGGACCCTTGTGCGGTGATGGAAAGATTTTGTCCTAGTGTTTGTAATGTATCAGCAATTTCGTAGACAGAAACATTTTGCACCATTCCTTGCATCAAGTTTGTCAGTCGAATGTTCACTGCTTCTGACAGGAAGGGGAGAGCAATTTCGGGGTTGGTGATAAAATCATCAACCTCTACCGTGATAAATAGAGCAAGCTGTTGCAACTGTGCTGCGATAATTGGAATAAGGGACAGTAGCAGAAACACAAAGAGGAGTACTGCGAGGAGGTACTGTAGTAATACGGCTAACCCACGTGGCACTCCTTTGTTTTCCAAGTACCGTACGCCAGGATCAATAATAGCTGCGACGAAGAAAGCGAGAAGGAGAAGGAGAATTTTGTCATGAACTTCAAAAAGCAACCATGTTCCTACAATAAAGGCTAGAATAATGCATGTTGCACGCACAATGCTTCGCATTGATATATGCATCACCATTTCTGGGAACTCTTCTCCTCCGGGTGGAAGAATAGGAGTTTGCTCTCCCGCACTCGTTTTTGCAGTCTTTGCCTTCAGGAGAAGATCATGGGCCTTTTTGCCGATGACTCGAATGGAGGTGAACGTCTTTTTTTTGCGAGACATAGGTTACAAGAGAATATCGACAACGAAGTTTACAATAGCATAGGCAAGAATACAGACCACAAGTCCGACAAGAGCCCAAATGACGCGATTCTTTCCCTGCTCTTTATCGCCAACCACTGATCCAATGGCAATTTGATACCCTCCGATCATCACGAGTATAAGGCAGATAGTTCCTGTGAATCCGAGAATGAATTTTGCGAAATTTCCCAGAAATACCAATATACATTTAAAGCCCTGACCGCTATCGATTGCTGTTTTAAATCCTGCGAAAAAGTCACAACCACTTACAGATCCTCTTGGTATGAGCGTATCTGATGGTGCAGCAATAACTTGCTCCATTGGCAAATAGAGAAAGAACATCAGTGTTCCGGTAAGAGCTACAAAGCGCATGGTCAGTATTTTGCTGTACATACTGCTTTTTTTCGATAGGTTTCCGTTGCTTTTTTCCCTAAAAATACGGAGAATGTCCATTGTTTGGTGTTATGACTCGTTTTTCGTGGAATACCTTTCCTCGGCCTTTCGTTGCACTTGCTCCTATGGCAGGTGTGACCGATGCTGCCTATCGTCAGTTTATTAAGGGCATTGCGCCCCAAACGATTGTCTACACGGAATTTCTCAGTACGGATGCAATACACTACGGCGCAAAACGCACGATGCAGATGTTGCATTTTGATTCGGACAAAGAACGTCCATTCATTGTACAGGTCTTTGGGAAGGATCCGAACCACTTTTTGTCTGCTGCAAAAGTGATTGAAGAGCTTGGTGCGGATGGCATCGATATTAATATGGGATGTCCTGCCGCAAAAGTAGTGTCCTCTTGTCATGGTTCAGCGTTAATTCAGAAACCGGAAATCGCACAGGAATTGGTGTATGCAGCAAAGAAAGCAGTATCCATTCCCGTCAGCGTCAAAACGCGACTAGGATGGAATACTGACGAAACACTTATTCCATTTTGTCAGAAACTTGTCGAGGCTGGTGCAGATGCGCTGGCCATTCACGGACGCACATACCAACAGCAGTTTTCCGGTAATGCAGATTGGGGTCCGATGTACGAACTTAAAAAAGAGGTGAACGTTCCTGTTATTGGGAATGGCGATATTAAAACCGCACAGGATGCCGTTGAGAAAATTGGTAACCTTGATGGTGTGATGGTTGGACGGGGAACATTTGGCAATCCGTGGGTCATGCGGGAGATTTATGAGGCATTGAAGAAAGGACTAGAGCCAGGATTAGAATTAGGATTGAGTTCTGCATTCGAAGAGAAGGTTCCATGTATTCTCCAACACTGTGAACTTGCCGTGCGAAACAAGGGCGAAGAGCGTGGCATGCGGGAAATGCGTAAGCACTTAAGCAGTTACGTGAAAGGATTTCCAGGCGCCGCGGAACTCCGCGCAAAGCTCGTGCGTGTAGAGCGGCTGGAGGAGGTGCGCCAATTACTGCAGGTGTAAATGCTAGAGTTCCACCTTTATGCCTGGACCCATTGTTGGGCAGACAGTTACAGAAATGATGTAAGTTCCACCTTTTATTCCTGATGGTCGGGCTTCAGTAATCGCATTCATGAGGGTCTCGAAGTTTTCTTGCAATTTCTCTTTCCCGAAGGAGATTTTCCCGAAGGGAACGTGGATGATTCCTGCCTTGTCCATTTTGCATTCAATGCGCCCTTTCTTCAGATCTTCAATAGCTTTCGCAATATGCTCAGTAACCGTCCCCGCTTTTGGATTCGGCATCAACCCTTTTTGTCCAAGTGTCTTTGCAATTTTTCCCAGGCTTTTCATGAGCAAAGGGACAGCTACGGCTACGTCAAAATCAATGTTTCCCTTTTCAATATCTGCAATAAGGTCATCGTTTCCAACAAGATCAGCGCCAGCAGATTTTGCTTCTTTCACACGATCATCAGGAACAAATGCAGCAATGCGTATTTTCTTTCCTGTTCCATGGGGAAGATTGACGATTGTACGTACCAGTTGGTCAGCTTGTGTTGTGTCCGCCTGAATGCGGATATGCGCCTCAGCGGTTGCATCGAATTTCGTTACACTCACTTTTGTGAGAAGGTCCATTGCTTCGGCAGTAGGGTAAGCAGGCTTCTCGACGAGTGCGCGTTTTGCACGATAGGCTTTTCCGGTCATACAAACAGGGGAATGTGGTACAGGCGTCCCGAATATGGGACTCCCACAACTAAGGATAGTATTTTTACGTTTTTCAGACTGTAGTGCAAGTTTACTTTCTTCTTCTGGAAGATCGCTTTGATTTTGTCATTTTTTCGGGTTTTGAGGGTGTGAGGGTTGCTAAGCGCATGGATGTATGATGCTGGAAAAAGGGAGGAGTTGCAGGTGAGAACTCACGTGCACTCCACCAGAGAAGAAGTCCATAGATGGCAACGATGAGATGAACGAGAAAGGATCCCATTGAGAGGCTTCCATCAAGAAGGATATTCAGTATGAATGATATTGCTGTCAGGAGGAATAAGAGAAATCCAATAAATTTCCACGTAAAAAGATAGACTGTATGGGGTACAGATTTTGCAGCCTGTGGAAGGTGATGTGTGATGTGATCGTGCCAGAGGAATACAAGACCGCCGATGGCAAACATAAACAGGAGTGCAGAATACGTCAGACTGCTTAACGGTACACGTGTGAGTACAGAATATATTGTGGGAAGTCCTCCAATGCTCATGAGGATGATGCCGATGCTCTGTGCGAAATAACAGTAAATTGCTTCACCGATATCCTGAGGCTTTGCGGATTCTTTTGCGAAACTTGCAAGGAGAATCAGTGCGAAGAGTGCAAAGAGAACCAGGAGGGTTATGACGAGGGCGAAGATCCCAGTTGGACCCCACACTACATTGAGAAACTGTTCAATCATACGTGAAGGAGGAAATAACGTTGCTTAGCGTAATAAGTTTTCCGCGATTTTGCATGAGAATTGCGTTGCGTTTTTTGGTGTTTATTCAATGGTGACACCCATGCTTCGTGCAGCACCTTCAATAATTTTCATTGCCGCTTCCAAGTTTCCCGCATTGAGATCGGGCATTTTTATCTCTGCGATCTCTTGTAGTTGTACACGTGTAAGCTTGCCCACTTTGTTCTTGTTTGGTTCGCCGCTGCCTTTCTGGATCTTTGCTTTTTCTTTAATCAGTGCGGATGCGGGTGGCTGTTTGAGAACAAAAGTACAACTGCGATCGTCGTATACTGTAATGACCACAGGGATCAGTTGTCCCTGACGGTCTTTTGTTTTTTCATTAAATTGGTTACAGAATCCTCCGATATCAACGCCGGCTTGACCTAGAGCAGGTCCAAGCGGAGGTGCCGGATTTGCTTGTCCGCCACGTACTTGCACTTTGATGATTTTTTGCACCTGTTTTGCCATAATAATATCGTACAACGTAGCCGAGGCCTGCCTGTCGACAGGCAGGGTTTGTATACCTCAGTGGGGATTTTTCACAAATCCTGCTCAAATGTCAATGTTGGATCTCAAAGAGTGTTTCTATGAGCTCTTCTATGGTCTTTCGATACATTTCTGCTATGTGAACTTCGAAGAGAATGTTTCCGGTAGCGCCAAAAACCATGCGTTCTGTGTTCAGGTTGGGGTCGTAAAATTGCAAAATATGGATGGGGTTTTGGGTTGATGTGTGCAGTTCTTGGTCTTCTAAGTCCTCTACATCTGGTGAAAAAGAGAGAGAAAGTACTTCTTTCAGTGCGGAGAAGTACGCAAATGCGTGTGGACTTTGGGCGAAAGCAATAGAACCTATGCGATCTCGATCGTGGAACAGCGTTAATGTATGTACCTGGGTATCTGTTACAAGATTGGTATACATATGTGCCTCTTCCGTACGTCGAAAGGCAATATTGTTTTCCGTCAGTGCATATTGCATGGCAGTGAGAATGTTTTCTTCCGTACTTTCCTGTTGAGGTGAAAGGAGAATGTGGCCTTGGAGAAGGTGATCAACGACTCCTAAGCTCGAAAGACTTACCAGGAGCACGCCGGTGATAAGAGTGGCACCAATACGTGACATGTGGTGAAGAGAGTATAGCGTACTTTTCTCGTGTCCACTGATGTTTTTTGGTAGTATTTCTCTGTGGTAATTCAACAGGGACAACGACAGTCGGCAGTGACTCACCAGCAATCGGTACACGACCCAGATGTGCTTGAAGTAAGTTTGCGGCCAAGGCGTCTTGATGAGTACATCGGACAGTCAAAGCTCAAGCGTCATTTGCGTATACATGCTGGGGCAGCTCGTGCACGGGAGGAGCCTTTGGGCCATACGCTTCTCCACGGTCCCCCAGGACTCGGTAAAACGACGCTTGCCTACATTATTGCACAGGAAATGTCTGCACAAATTCGTATTACCAGTGGTCCAGCTATTGAAAAACCCGGTGATCTTGCATCATTACTCACCAGTTTACAAAAGGGAGATGTTCTCTTTGTAGATGAAATCCATCGTTTGCGTCCGCACCTGGAAGAGGTGCTCTACGGAGCAATGGAGGATTCTGTTTTGGATATTATGATTGGAAAAGGCCCAAGTGCTCGTCCAGTACGGTTGAAATTGCAACCCTTTACGTTGGTTGGAGCGACGACGAAAGCGGGCAGCATGACGGCACCGCTTCGTGATCGTTTTTTGCATCACTTCAAGTTGCTGTTCTATGAACTTGAGGAAATGCAGCAGATTATAGCGCGCTCAGCGAAGATCCTTGGAGTGACTATTGATGACGGTGCAACGAAACTATTGGGACAAGCAAGTCGTGCCACGCCCCGTATTGCCAACCGTCTTGTACGTGCCGTGCGTGATTTTGCACTTGTGCGCAAACAGGATGCAGTGGACCAACCGTGCGCAGAGCATGCATTGGAATCACTGGAGATTGATCACGATGGACTCGATGCGATGGATCGCGCGTTACTTCATGTACTTGTGAAAGATTTCAACGGAAACCCAGTTGGTCTCTCCACGCTTTCTGCTATTCTTGCAGAAGAACAGGGGACGATTGAGGATGTCTACGAACCGTACCTCATTCAACAAGGATTCATTCAACGTACGCCAAAAGGACGTATCGCCACACAAAAAGCGTACAAAAAAGTTGGAGTGGAGATTGTGCAGGAAACGCAGATGAGAATAGTGTGATATGCTTTTGTACAGATTTACAGAAGGTGTTCTCTACGTTCTTCTTTTAATTGTAGAAGCCAGTGTTTGTATTGAGATCCACCTGTTCCTTTGCCTTTTTGATGAGGATGCAACACACCTTTTTTAATCAAGTAATCTTCGTACGCTTCGATAAATTCGAATGCGTAACGCAAGTGTGTTCCATTGAAGTTCAGGAGTTCGTGAATGCAGTCATTATATGCGGTTCGCAAATATACGGGTCCATGTTGGGCGTACGCTCTGATTGCTTGACCTTCAGCCATTTCTGCGACCACTGCACGGTGTCGTGGTGGCATATAGAGCCGCATGTTTTCGAGGAGTTTTGTCAGTCCAGTTTCTTTGTGTTGAATGCCCAGTGCTTCGTCTATGCAAGGGACAATAGAACTTTGAGCGCCAGTTTCCCCATGGAATGACAAAGGTTTCTCACTTACTCCTTCGTACCGAATCTCGTTGAATCCGAAGATGTACGGACGGACAAATTCTGCGTAGCGTTCTTTTCGACAAGTTTCCGGCATGCGTGCCATGGTGCGGTTCATGCGTGCCAGTCCATCGGCAGATGTTTCCAGTCCATCGGCGACCATATGTGGCTGGTCAAATTCCACTGCAAGTTTTGCATGTTCCAGTCCTTCAATTACTCGTGATCCTCCACGGCCTTCAATGTCGGTATGAATTAAGATAAAACCATCCTCGTCACCTTCTTGATCTTCGAAGTGTTGAATGAGTTCCATATTATCGAAGATGAATGGTCCTTCCGTATCTTTTTTCTTCCAATTGTTGAGACAGTAGTCTTCGTATGTCACAATGGGTTGCACACCGAGGATGTTCGCAAGTTGTGCGAGTGGTACAGCAATTTGTCTTGGTATGTACGAGATGTTTTTTTCTCCTTTTGCCTGTACCCAGGCACTTGCAAGATATGCATAGATTTGTTTCAGTTTGCGTAATTGTTTTCCATCTAAGGATGGTTCAATAGAGAGTTCTTTCATAGATGACACGCGTGTGCGCAGATGTCTTTCTGTGAGAAGAATAGGAAGCTGATGTGCAACTTCTTGAACCTCTTCATATGTTGGCGGCAGTTCCACTGCTTCCAGATGATTTTCCTGAGGAAGAAAACCACGTTCATGTGTGGGTTCTGTATGAGTATCGAGTTCGTATGTGAGTGGCATAGGAGGGCAAGAATAGGATGGGCATTACAGGGAAGCAATAGCACTCCGAATATTCTGTTCAAATTGTTCTCTCGAAAACTCCAGTGCGCGTGCGCGACACGTCTCCGGATCGACTGTTAGAGGGGAGAATTCTTGTAGTGTTTTTGCGAGAGATTCTGCTGTGGACTCTTCAAAGAATGTTCCTGTTTGTCCTTCCACAACTGTTTCCAACACTCCGCCGCCTTTGTATGCAATGACTGGTGTACCACAGGCCATCGATTCGAGAGGCACTAATCCAAAGTCTTCTTCGCCAGGAAAGAGTGTTGCGATGGCATGCATGTAGAGTTCACGGAGCTCTTCGTCTGTTTTTTGTCCGAGCAGTTCTATCGTTGGACCTGCCAGGTGTTGCAAGTGTTTTCGATGTGGGCCCGTACCTGCGATTTTCAGTGGTAGCTCTCGTTGATTGCATGCTTCGATGGCAATTTCGATACGTTTGTAGGGTACGAGAGTCGAGACAATGAGGTAGTAGGTTCTAGGTATCAGATTATGAGTCGTAGGGTTTTGTTGGAGCCAGAAATCGTCCATAGGTGGATGCACAACATCGCTTTCTCTTCTCCAATACTTCTTTATGCGCGTTTGCACTTCTCTGGAGGCAGCAAGGAGTTTGTCAGGGCGATCCGCGGATTCTGCATCCCAGAGGCGAAGTTTGTGGAAGAGCCGTGAAGCATAGGCGTATTTTGCAGTTCCGAATACCCCTTTTTTTCTTTGTTCCAGAACGTCGTGTGTACGATCCCAGAGATAGCGGGCGGGAGAATGTACATAACAGAGATGTTTTGGTTGACTGTTAGTAATGATTCCGTGAACGAAAGCAGAAGAAGAGCTGATGACGAGGTCGAATGCAGAAAAGTCCCATTGTTCAACAGCATAAGGAAACTGGGAAAGATAGAAGTGGTGATTATAACGATAGGGAGCGGGGAGCAGGTTGTAGGGAGCGGGGTATCGTGGCGTGTGAATGCGGTCTTTAGGAAACCAGTGGTCAAAGGTGTCTCTGTTATAGAGCAGTGTGTAAATCGGCGCGTCAGGGAATATATCACCTAATGTACGCAGTACGCGTTCTGCGCCACCTTTCATTGTGAGTAGTTCGTGAACGAGAGCAATCCGCATAGGAAAAGTATAGAGGCGCTGCAAAGCAACGCCTCTAGAAAGTAGAGATGTACGTTTTCTTCTTAGATTTTACAGCATTTTGAGCAGTTGACCAGCATATAGACTGCACTGAGTCCTACAAGGACGTAGACGATCCACTCTACCTGAGGCCAAGCACCAAGGACCATATTGACCACGTTCCAATTTTGGCCCATGAACCCTCCGAGGCCAACCAGACCCCAGTTCAGTGCTCCGACAAGGACGAGAATGCCGGCAACTTTGCCACAGCTACCTTTGCCACACATCATAAAGAAAAATTGGGAAGAAATAATCAACTTCTTACTCTACAGATTTTAAGAGAAATAGCGCTTGTCAGGGGGAGAGTTTCTTCGTGTCTTTCTATTATTCTACTGTCTCAAAATCAATGCCGTTTTGTGTAAAGAATGCGAAGAGGGCGATGACGTTTGCTGTAGGATACCTTTTCCGCAGTATCTGCTTTGTTTGTGCGAGATGCATACGGTGCTGTTCCCTCTCCAGAGCATTACTTGCGAATGCGGATTTTCCTCCATACCCGCCACAGTCTTCGTGATTCACCAAAATAATAGTTTTGATGTGATGGAGAGTAGATGCGATAGTCAGTTCTCGGAGGAGATCATCGTAAATTTCTCCGGTATGCTCTGCCAGTGCTTTTGTTCCGCCCGCTTCGGTAATAAGATCGAAGGTGGAGTAGCCCAGTTGCTGTTGGATGTAATTGACAATTGCTTGCCAGAAGCGGAAATCCATACAGCCAAGGACGACAGCATCGCAAGAGTGTTCGGTTGCCGAGAAATAGGGATGCGACATAGTTCCATTGTACATTTTCTGGTTCCCCTCGTCATCCACTCCCTCCTCCTGGTGCCAGTCTTTTTGGCTTGGGTAAAATAAAAAAAAGGCTATAGACTTTTTCGTCTCCTTTCACGGTCGCTTTCAGTGGTTTTGTGCGGATACTAAAGGATACTTATTTCATTCACCTTTCCTGCCTATGTCTACGGTCGAACGAGAGGAGCACATTCCTCGATACATGGAAGAGTTTTCAGAACCCATGTCTTCTGCAAGCCCTCCTGAAGCAGGGGCGACGGAGTACTCTGAGCCGCAACGACGTGCTATTGCTGCACTTCGTGGAAACGGTGCTCAGGATGTGCATCGAATTCTTCCTGGTCAATCAGGAATCAGAGAGTCCTAATAGTCATTGGAACAGTCACTATGTTTGCCCTTTGGGTCAGGTTCAGGGTGACATGGTGATTTTTCTATGCCAAAGAAATTAATAGTATTTTTTGTGGTGAGCTCGTCAATCTCTTCAAGAGAGATGCCTTTTACACCTGCGATGCATTTTGCGACTTCTACGACGTATGCCGGCTCATTACGTTTCCCTCTGTGAGGGGTGGGGGCGAGGTAGGGTGCGTCAGTTTCGATCATGAGCTTCTCTATCGGACATTCTTTGATGGTGCGGCGAATATCCTCGGATTTCGGGTAGGTGGCGATGCCGGTAAAGGAAAGCAAGTATCCTGCCTCAACAAAGCGTTTTACGTCTTCCCATTTCTCTGTGCAGCAGTGCAGGACGAGTTTTTGTGGCTGGACTTCCCGGATAATTGCCCATGTATCTTTGATAGCTTCTCTGGAGTGGACAATAGCAGGCAGGTTTAGCTTCTTTGCGATGTGTAGCTGTACACGAAATACATCTTGCTGCATATCTTTTGGAAAATTCATGTAGTGGTAATCCAGGCCGATTTCTCCAATAGCGACAACTTTTGAAGAAGATTGTGCAAGTTCTTGCAAGAGTTCTTTACTTTCTTTTGACCACTGGTTGCTTCTGTGAGGATGTACTCCAACAGTTGCAGAAACGTTTTCCTGCTGCTGTGCAATCTCTATACATGTTTTTCCTTCTTCCAATGTGTCTGCAATTGTTATCACTTGTAAGACTCCTGCTTGCTTTGCTCGGGCAATAACTTCGTCTCTATCTTCTCTAAATTTCTGGTCTGCCAGGTGGCAATGGCTGTCAATCATAGTTCAAATATACAGGGTATTTTCCTTGGGATAGAATGGGAGTATGGATGTCGATCGCACACGACTGCTTGAGCGGAGAGATCATTGTATTGAGACGTTTATGGGTTCGGAGTACACATTTCATGATTTGCCAACAGTGGGTCACTTGCGCAGAGCACTCCAGGAAATCCTCGATGATCTTCCTGAGGATGATTCATTAGAAATCAGTACGATAGAACTGCATCGGGGACAATTCTTTTACTTGATGAAAGAGGGGATTGTGCAGTGAGTATCATGGTATATTCTTCCTGTGTATTTTTGGGTCGGTAGCTCAGTTGGTAGAGCAGTAGGCTTTTAACCTATTGGTCCTGGGTTCGATTCCCAGCCGACCCACCATTTCCCAGTAAGCGATCGGAAAGGCTGGATCGGATACTGTGGTGCGGATCCACTTTTTCCCGTACTTCGTTTGCCCTTTTCAGTTGTGGTGCGTACATCTCGCGAAGAAGTTCATCAGGACAGTAGGTCTCTTTTAGGAGGTGCACTTTCGCATGCCAGTGTTCAAAAGCATATGTGCTTACTCTCGAGAGGAATTCCTGTATCAGGTGAGATTGGGGCCCCGCTGTGTCTGAAGCAACACTGATGGTATAGGCAACAGATTCTCTTGCCCCGTGACAGGGGCTCATCCATGCAGAGCTTTGGGGAAGAAGGAGAATATCTTGTAATTCAATGAGTGTAGTAACGGGCTTGAAACGTTTTGTTCGTAGTAGTTGTTTCATGTATTCCATGAATGAGCAGAGATGTTCCGGTTGCATGATCCAGGTCTGTTGGGTTACAGGAAGCGTGTGGTTGAAGAGTTTCCCCAGGAGGCCGGGATTGTCACGTGCTTCAGGATGGCTGCGTTGAAAGTACGTGAATGAATACAGTGGGTCGTGGAATGATTTGTCTTTTGTAAAGATCCACCGCATTGCTTCTTGGGGAATGCGTGGACAGGCATGTCCTAAGATCTGGGCACGAACATCATTTCGCAGGTTATCCGCATAGAGAGGAAATCCGCCATAGTGTTTTTTTGTCCCATCTTCGCGTGATCCGTAAATATATCCACGGCCTCTAGTTGCAGGGTTTCCACCGAACGCGGCGTAGACACCTTTATTCCAATACGGATCTTTTCCATTGAGCACCTGAGCAGCATTGTATCGTGTGTGCGCAGTAATCTGATTGGCGAATTTTTCCAGGTTTCCTGTAGCATCCAGAACGTTTGTGTGAATGATCCGGTTTGCGGGAAACTGTTGTACATCAAGCTCGAGATCAGTGACGCATCCGAACATGCCCTGCGATCCGGGAAACGCATAGAAGAGATCGCGTGCGAGAGGGTCCGCTGCATGCGGGCTACAACGAAATATTCCTTGTGGTGTAACGAGAGTGAATGCGTGAACATGGTCAAGAAAGAATCCATGCAAGCTGCTTGATCGGGATAGGGTATTGGCAGCAAGTGCGCCGCCGAGCGTGATACGGTCGGCCGTAGGGACATTGAAGGGCATATGCATATGTTTTTCTGTATCCATGCACTGGTGGAGTTCCCGAAATGAAAGTCCTGCACTTGCCGTGATACGCACGATGTGTTTTTGGTATTCCTCCTCTGTCTGTGGATGGACTACCACCTGTTTGGGCAGATCTTTTGTGCTCATGACCCATCGATGTGCGGTTCGTGGGTCATCGGGTGGGAGAGCTTGTGCACCAAAGGCCAGTCCTGCTGCCGTAGTCGTTACGGAAACAGGGTCTCCTTTTCCGTTTGAGAAATGAGCAACTTGGAGAATTGCTTGAATATCTTCGGTCGTTTGTGGATACCATCCTTGTGTAGCGTGTATAGGAACAGTGATGCGACTGTATTTCCATCGTTTGAGCTCACCCGGCTGCATGCTTGGGATATGTACAAGACGCTGTGTTTCCGGATATTGCATGAGTTCTGCATTGAAGTGGAGCGGATGACGGGATTCGAACCCGCGACCTTCGCCTTGGCAAGGCGACGCTCTAGCCAACTGAGCTACATCCGCGTGTGGCTTCGTGCATCCTACGATGGGAAGAGCCTCTCTGGCAATACTCTCCTTCTATTGAGAAAATCATGAAAATTTGCTATAATTATGTGATATTCATGAAAAAACTCACTGTCCTCCTAGGGCTTCTCGGTCTCCTGCTTGTAGTGGACGTTGCTCTTTCCCGGCAGGCTCTTGCTGCTGCAGATTTCTCAGTCTACTGTAAAGGAGTTCCTGGGGTAACATGTGCAAGTGTGGAGGATTCTCATCGGGGTGTATTAAAGGGAATTGGTACAACGTTACTGCGTATTGCAACCGGTTTGTCTGTGATTCTCATCATCTGGTCAGGATATCTCATGGTCATGAGCATGGGTGACGAAGGAAAGCTGACACAGGCGCGGTTTTCCATTGTCTATGCTTTGCTGGGACTCTTTTTAGCTCTCATTTCACAGGCGTTCGTGGCGGGAGTCGCGGGTACGACGCAGTTAACTACTGCCTTGAGCGCCAGTAGAGATATAGATAAAGTTTTTCTAGGAGAGATCGCGGAACTTTTTGTCACGGTTTTCAATGTTCTATTCATTGTGTTTATATTTATCAGTGGTATTCGCATGCTCATGGCACGTGGTCGACCGGATGAGTTCAATAAAGCACGTCACCAGGTTGCGTGGGTAATTGGCGGGGCCATTGTTCTCAATTTGGCGCGTGTTCTTGTAAAAGTTGTTATTTCTCTACCAGGTGTATTCGGATGAAATCTTCATACATTTTCTTTATTGGCTTCGTGTGTGCTTTCTCTTTTTCTGTCGCATATACAGCTCATGCCGCTACCAGAGATGCATTGCGTGATGGACTTGGCAGTGTTCAGGGTTTTACTGAACTACGGGAAGGATCCTGTTTTGGCCCAGCAGGTGATTACTGTGATGAAGGAGAGGGTTTGCTAGATAAAGTCGCGAAGAATATTCGAAGTCTTATTGTCACTATTGCGACGGGTATTGCTGTTTGTGTGCTTATTTTTGCCGGCATCCAGATGATTACCGCACAGGGGAATGAGGAGAAGCTCAGTAAGTCACGAAAATTGTTCATTATTACACTTGTCGGTGTTATTTTTGTATTGGCAGTGAATGGTTTATTGG
This sequence comes from Candidatus Peregrinibacteria bacterium CG10_big_fil_rev_8_21_14_0_10_49_16, assembly GCA_002772605.1. Taxonomy (GTDB): domain Bacteria; phylum Patescibacteriota; class Gracilibacteria; order Peribacterales; family Peribacteraceae; genus 2-02-FULL-49-16. Next base: position 1,002 of record PFDS01000040.1, on the reverse strand, counting down.
AAGGAGCCTGCAGAATTATGACAGAAGGAGGCGCGAAGTGGTTTTCTGGTGTATCCGCTGCCGTTTGTAGTTTTTAGCCACATATGATGTGTTCTCATGATAGACTGACGTAGTGACGCGTCGGTACATCACTACAGCCATTGACTACCCCAATGCGGCTCCACATATGGGGCATGTGTTGGAGAAAGTGCTTGCGGACGTGTATGCACGATGGTGTCGGTTGCAGGGAGATGAGGTGCGGTTTCAGATTGGAACAGATGAGCATGGTAT
>PFDS01000040.1:0-710 GCA_002772605.1 Candidatus Peregrinibacteria bacterium CG10_big_fil_rev_8_21_14_0_10_49_16 | reverse complement strand
ACTTGGCATTTCTGCAGATGTATTCGTTCGCACATCGGATCAGAAGCTTCATTGGCCAACGGTGATTGCCCTATGGAAAAGCTTGCAGGAGAAGGGGATGCTTCAGAAGAAGTCCTATACAGGTCTCTACTGCAGCGGATGCGAGCGCTTTATGACGAAGCGGGACTTGGAAGACGGTCTGTGTCCCAATCACAAAAGAGCTCCGGAAGAAGTGACGGAGGAGAACTGGTTCTTTCTTCTTAGTAAAGAAGGGGAGTGGCTGAAGAGTATTCTCGAGGAGGCGTACAAGATTGTTCCGAAGTTTCGTGCTCAGGAGACGTTTTCTCTCATTGAGCAGGGGCTGGAGGATGTGTCGTTTTCACGACCCAAAGAGAGTTTGTCTTGGGGAATTCCCGTGCCGGACGATGAGGGCCAGACGATGTACGTATGGTGCGATGCACTCACGAATTACATTTCCGGATTGGGGTACTTTACCGATCACGAAGAAAGGCAATGGTGGGATGATGCGGAAGTGATTCATGTAATTGGTAAAGATATTGCACGGTTCCATGCACTCTACTGGCCGGCGATGTTGAAGCATGCGGGTGTGCGTATTCCGGATCGCCTTCTCATTCATGGTTTTCTCACAAGTGAGGGGCAGAAAATGAGTAAAAGTCTGGGAAACGTTGTCGTGCCACAAGAGGTGATTGAGAAGTACGGTGTGGATCCGC
>PFDS01000001.1:9609-9858 GCA_002772605.1 Candidatus Peregrinibacteria bacterium CG10_big_fil_rev_8_21_14_0_10_49_16 | reverse complement strand
GCAATCTCTCGAAATGATCCAGGAAGACAAACGCGTTCAAGCAATGATTTCACCCAAAAATACACTCTACACAAAAGAGCAGAAGGCCGTGGCTATGAAAGAGTAATGTTAGGGGGAGGCTCTGAAAAACGGCCATCCATTCGTGGCAAACCGTTTTGTGTCATGGTGAGGTGCTCTGAAACGTAGTGGAAGAGCCACGAATCCATACACAAAACGGTTTGCACCTCAGGATGACACGTTTTTCAGAGC
>PFDS01000001.1:9331-9597 GCA_002772605.1 Candidatus Peregrinibacteria bacterium CG10_big_fil_rev_8_21_14_0_10_49_16 | reverse complement strand
CTTTTGCATCAGAGACAAATACAATGCGGGTCCCTTGTGGGAAAACGCCCTCTTCGCGAATGCATGCGAGAGCAGCAGTAACCGTTTCTTCAGGGTCATCGGAGAAGGGGATGCAATAGGGACGAATACCGAAGAAAAGCTGTAATTGGCGCTGAATATATTCAGCAGGTGTAAATGCATACAGAGGAACACGGGGGCGCAACATGCTCAGAGCCGTTGCCGTTTTTCCTGAACGTGTACAGACAAAAATCGCAGGACAATCTAAC
>PFDS01000001.1:0-9317 GCA_002772605.1 Candidatus Peregrinibacteria bacterium CG10_big_fil_rev_8_21_14_0_10_49_16 | reverse complement strand
TGTACACGAGCTTCCCGTTCGTCATGAACACATGCATGTTCATCAAGAGAAAGGCTGGGACGTGCACGTTCCGTTTCTTCTAGAATACGAGACATTGCTTGGACGCTGCGAATGGGATACTGACCAGTCGCCGTTTCACCGGAGAGCATCACTGCATCAGTGTATGTTGATGCCGCATGAGCCACGTCCGTCACTTCCGCACGCGTGGGGAGGGGATGATCAATCATGCTCTCCAGCATGTGTGTTGCAACAATGACCGGTTTTCCCGTGCGACGACAGAGACGAACGATATCATCCTGCAAAGCAGGAATAGATTCGAACGGTAATTCCACTCCCAAATCACCACGCGCCACCATGATGCCATCGGATGCGTCAATGATAGCTGCAATGTGTTCGACAGCTTGCTGCGTTTCAATCTTGGCAATGATCTTCATTGAAGAACTCTTCTCATGAAGTCTTGCGCGAACAAGTTCAATGTCTGCAGCTGAACGCACGAATGACACGGCAACGAAATCCACCTGCTCTTCAATGCCCATGGCAATCGCATGCCAATCCTTTTCCGTAACGGAAGGAAGGCTAATATGTGCGCCGGGCACATTCACATGACGTCGCGAGGTAATAGAACCATTCGTCATTGCCGTTGCATGCACTTCGTTTCCGGAAATCTGCTTCACCTCAAACACGAGAGCACCACCGTCTACGAGAATCTGAGTACACCCCCGCACGTCCTTCGCAAATGCATCGTAGTTCACACACACGGTTTTCCCATCTGCAGTTCCGTATGATGGAGCAAAAATCACAATATCTCCCTGCTGTACTTCTAATGGCTCATCTCTATCCGCTGTACGAATTTCCGGACCCTTGACGTCAAGCAGAGTCGCAATGGGACGACCTGACAGGGCAGAGACGTTCTGCACGCTCTGCAGAAGCCCTCTGCGCTGCTCTTCTGAGCCGTGAGCAATATTCACACGCGCAATACCCATTCCCGCTTCCAGAAGAGCCTTGAGCTTTTCAGGCTCCTGTGACGCAGGTCCAATGGTACAAATGATCTTTGTAAGGGGCATAGAAGATTCAATAATATTATAGCATATTTTAAGTTTTATGTTAAGAATCCATGCATAGGAAAGTATGAACAAATATGGTACAATAAACTGTTCTGTGAAAAACAAATACACACTGCAAGGATGGCTCATTTTCCTCTGTACACTCAGTATCTCCGTGCTGTTTTTCTGGCAGGCAAGATTGATTCTCGAGGAAGAACAGATATCACTTCAGTTGCGGAACCCACCCATTGCCTATGGATACCATTCTTCCGGACCGGATCACTGTGCAGGAGGATTTGAAGATGGAATTGTACAGACAGGAGAAGAATGTGATGACTTCACTCTCGTAAACGGTGACGGATGTACGACCGAATGTACTGTAGAATCAGGATGGTCCTGTAGTGGAGAACCGAGTATTTGTGATCTCTGTGGCAACGGCACGATCGGTGGCACCGAGGGATGTGATGATGGAGGAACGGCAGACGGAGACGGATGCAGCAATAGTTGTGCAGTGGAAAGTGGATACACCTGCTCCGGATCACCCAGCGTCTGCCAATCGACATGTGGAGACGGAACAGTGGATGCAGGAGAGGGATGTGATGACGACAATACGACAAGCAATGATGGATGCTCGAGCACATGTACCGTGGAAAGTGGCTACTCCTGTTCGGGGACACCAAGTACATGCTCCACCACCTGTGGAGACGGCACAAAAGCGGGAAGCGAAGGATGTGATGATGGCGATACGTCAAGCGGGGATGGCTGTTCGAGTACCTGTACCGTGGAAAGCGGATTTACGTGTTCCGGAAGCGCTCCAAGCACCTGCACAGGAATCTGTGGAGACGGCGTGATCAAAGACAATGAAACATGCGATGACGGAAACACAAAAAGCAGTGATGGCTGTGCCAGTAATTGCACTGTGGAAAGTGGATTCACATGTTCCGGAACACCAAGTACCTGTACCTCCCAAGGGGTGGGAGGAAGTGGAGGAGGGGGTGGAGGAGGTGGCACATCCCTGCCCAAAAAACCGGCCGGACCACCTCCGCTCTGCGGCAATGGACTACTCAATACAGATAACTGTGAAGAGTGTGACTACAGCGCCATCGATAATCCTGTGGAGAAAGGACGCTGTTCGCAAGACTGCAAATGGCTCTACTGCGGAGATGGCATTATTTCTACGGATAATACCCATGGCTCCATCCGTGAAGAATGCGAAGCCGTACGCCTCGAAGAAGAGCGATACACAGATAGTTCTTCCGTGGTACGGTCACGCTACTGGTTCGTCACACCATCTTGCGGCAAGAGCTGTACTCCTCCCGGAAACACCCACTTCCTGTTTGGAAAATGGGAGTGTCGTATTCAATGGCTCGCTCCATGTACGGGAGATGTCACCTATGAACGCTTCGAAGTACGCGCCCCATTTACTTGTGGAGATAATAGAGAAGAAGAACAGCAAACAGTAGTCCAGCGACCTCCTCCGCCTGCACATTGCGGCAACCGTGTTGTTGAGAAAGAGAAGGGAGAAGAATGTGACCGCGGACCAGCAAATGGCACGAGCGACTGTTCGCGTTGGTGCGAAATATTCTACTGCGGTGATGGCATCTTCAGCCCGCAGTCACCGCTGCGCGAACAGTGCGACGCAGGTGTCGATGCAGAAAACGACACGCGCACCTGCCGCGCTTCTTCAGAAGAAAATCATCGATGTCTCACTGACTGTACTCTGCGATTCCTTCCTCTCTGTGAACCGGTAGAACAAGCTGTCACACGTCTGGAACAGCAAGAGCAAATTCCTCTTTCTCAATCCCCGGAAACCACCGTCTGCGGCAATGGCATTTTGGAAGCAGGAGAAGCATGTGATATAGGAACGCAAAACTCCGACACACGACCGAATGCCTGTCGGACGAATTGCACGGTTCCTCGCTGTGGAGACGGAGTAATAGATACAAATGAACTGTGTGATGACGGCAATACGACATCTGAGGATGGGTGCAGTGCACTCTGTCTCAAGGAAGAGGAAATGCTGGAAGCAAAAGAGGAGGTACTGGGACCGGAAGAAGTACTGGGACTAGCAGAGGAAGAAGAGACAGAGACAGAGACAGAGACAGAGACAGAAGTGGAAGTACAAGTGAAAACACCAGGAAGCCAAATGCAGAAAGAGCCAACGACACCAACACTTCATGGCAGCCCTTCATCAAAAGCTCCTTCACAAGCAGCATTCTTGGGAGGAATACTCGTTATCGCCGGACTTGTCTCTATCTGGCGTTGGTGGAGAATGAGTCATCTCTGATATAGAATCATGGTATGCCTCCTGTGGAACACTGTTCTATTCTCAGTAGAACACCTTCTCTTCAACAAGCGTGCGCTCTTTTGCGTTATGGGTATCCCGATCTGCCATGTAAAGAGCAGACGCATGGACAGCCTTTTCGCTCTGCGGCACAAGTGATTACGGATACTCTGGCACAAAAAACGATGGAAGAGCTTTCGGGCATTCCTAAAAAGAAGATTGTTCTTCTTATGCCATGGCGCGCAGGGCTCGCATTCGCAGAAAGTTTCAGGAAACAGGGGATTGACCGCTTCTACCACATCAGCGCACGACGCAATGAAGAGACGCTCCAAACAATCGTCGACTACGAAGAAGGAGACATTCTTCCACAGGACACAGTAATTATTGCAGACCCCATGCTCGCAACGGGCAATACCGTACTCGATTCCGTAAAACGGATCGAAGAAAAGGATATTCCATCGGATCGCACTGTTGTTGTCTCACTCATTGCCGCCCCAGAAGGCATCGCTGCTGTACAAAACCACTCTGCTGCAATTCGTATCCTCCTCGGTGTACTCGATGAGAAACTCGATGATAAAGGATTTATCGTGCCAGGACTCGGAGATTTTGGCGATAAATATTTTGCTGATATGAATGCAAAAGAAACCGATATATTTCTTCAAGAACTTCAGTTACCAAAAAAGGCGAAGGAAAAACTTCGACAACGATTCGCATTGCGTGCAGAGGATTTTCAAAAATAATCGCGTGCGATGGGTCTTGTGGGTCCCATCGCTAAGCGATACTTTGAAGGAGGGGGTCCGTGGGGGAACCTTGGTTCACCCACGCTATGGCAGTGCCACGTGATCGCGCGCAGCCACGTAAAGCCGCCACGCGGCCACGTGGCACGTAAAATCTGCTGCTCGCTTCGCTGCGCGCGATTTTACGTGGTACCCCCGGCAGGATTTGAACCTACGACCAACGGGTTAGAAACCCGCTGCTCTATCCGGGCTGAGCTACGGGGGCACAAGTCTATTGTAGCGCACATTGGCATTTGTTTCATGGAGAGCTATGCTGCTCACGATGGCTTACAAACGCATCATGCTCAAACTCTCAGGGGAAACCTTTTCCAAAGAAGGAAAAGGACAAGGACTCAATCAAAGCCGCCTGCACGCCATCGCAGAAAAAGTGAAACGCATCGCCGATACCGGAGTGCAGGTTGTCATTGTATCCGGAGGCGGCAATTTCTGGCGGTACCGCGACCAGAAAGAAAGCGGTATCGAACGCAGTGCCAGCGACTACATGGGTATGCTCGCTACCATCCTCAATGGTGTAGCGCTTCAGGCGGCGCTGGAGGGTTTGGGAGCAGACACGCGTGTTCTTTCAGCTATTCAGATACCACAAGTGGCAGAGCCGTTCATTCGCCGTCGTGCCATGCGACACTTGGAAAAGGGGCGCATTGTCATCTGCGCAGGAGGAACGGGAAACCCCTTCTTCACCACCGACTCCGCCGCTGCACTCCGCGCAGCGGAACTCAACTGCGATGTGCTTATCAAGGCCACAAACGTGGATGGCATTTACGACAAGGATCCCAACGAACACAACGATGCGACACTTCTCACCAACCTGACATACCAGGAAGCGTTAGAACAACACCTTAATATTATGGATCAAGCGGCATTCAGTCTCTGCCAAGACCAAAAACTCCCCATTCGTGTCGTCAACGTAGACGGAGACGATGCAATCGTCAGGGCAGTACAGGGAAAGGACGTGGGAACGTTGGTACATGAATGACAGACATTAGACATGAGATATGAGACTCTAGTATGCTTGTGCAACTATGGATGCTCGTATCGCCACATTTGCGCAAGAAGTAGAGAAAGTACTGCAATATCTTCAGCAGGAATACAGCAAGCTTCACACTGGACGAGCAAACGCTTCACTTGTTGAACATGTGAACATCGAAGCGTACGGCCAGAAACAGGAACTGCGCACCATTGCAAGCATCTCCGTTCAAGATGCCCGCTCTCTCACCATTCAGCCATGGGACAAATCCATTCTGGGAAACATAGAAAAAGCCCTGCAGAAAATCGATCTAGGCACCACGCCAGTGAATGATGGTGTTCTCATCCGCATTCATTTACCGCCTATGACGGAAGAGAGAAGGGGACAGCTTACGAAAATCGTCGATGCACTTGCTGAAGACGCTCGCATATCTATTCGGAAAGCTCGTCAAATTGCCCATGACAGCATAAAGGAAGAGAAAGAAGAAGATCTGCGCTACACTCTCGAAGAAAGCCTGCAGGAAGCCGTCGATGACGCCAATAAGCATATTGATGACGTGCGAGGACGCAAGGAGAAAGAAGTGATGACGGTCTAGTACTCCGTATATTTCTTATTCTTCCCTTTGGCCTTCTCCACAGGATATTTCTCTGCGTTCTTTCGCATCTTCTTTCGCAGGGCTTCGGAAAGGTCGATGTCATACATTTGTGAAAAACGCAGAAGAAAACAGAACACATCTGCCAATTCTTCCTCCACCTCCTGCTTTTTCACCGGGCTTGCCAGCAACGCCTGCATTTGTGCATCAGAAAGAAAACGAAAATGTTCCAGCAGTTCAGAAGCTTCGAGCACAATGCCAATGGCCAATTCTTTCGGACTATGAAACTGACTCCAGTCCCGCTCGTCACAAAACTCCTGCACAAGTTGCTTAAGTTCGGCTATGCGTGTGTCTTCATCGGCCTGTGTGATACTATGCGACACTGCAACCATATGCAGGCATCTTACTCTTTCTCACTCTTCAATGTCCAAAATTGCCGTCGTGAGTTTTCCGGGGATGAATTGTGAACAGGAAACCGTCCGTGCATGCACACAGAGCGGGATGGATGCGTTTGTGTTTCGATGGAATGAGGAGAGAGAACGATTGAATTCCGTTGACGGCTACATTCTCCCCGGCGGATTCAGTTACGAAGATCGTGGTCGAGCCGGCATGGCGGCTGCGCATGACCCGCTTCTGGAATTTTTAAGAGAGGAGTCTCAACAGGGGAAACCCATTATTGGTATCTGTAACGGCGCGCAAATTCTCGTCGAGAGCGGACTTATTCCTCTTGGACACCACCTGCAGTTCGCTATCGCCCGCAATACCACCAGACAATTTATCAATACATGGATCTGGATCACCCCATCCTGTCCTCCCGATCGCTGTGCCGTGTCCAACTGGCAGGGAACTATGCATATCCCCATCGCTCATGGTGAAGGTCGCTTCACAACACGGGATAGGGATTTGGTTCAGGAACTTCAGAAGAACAAGCAAATCGCATTCTCGTACTGTGACGAGCACGGCAATATTGAGAAGGGAAATCCGAATGGTTCCATGCTGAATATCGCCGGAGTATGCAATCCTGCCGGTAACATTGTAGCCCTGATGCCACATCCGGAACGCTCTCAAAACGGCGACCCGTTCTTTCAATCATTAAAAACATGGATGGAAAAGCAGAAAGAAGCAACTGCACAAAATTTTTCATGGGAAAAGCAGCCTCAAAAACTACCAAATACTCCCTTATCGCCCCATGAAAAATTTTGTGCAGTTGCTGTTCCCGAAATATTCATACAAACATGTATCACCAACAATGAAGAGCACACACTGGAACAAGTCGGCAAACGCATTGTGCCAAGCCTCAAGCTCAAGCAGCTGCGATACATTGCCTGCACACACCATAATCCGTATGCATTCCTGGAAAAGATCAGTCACTTCAACCCGCACAAAGAGAGGGCATACATTAGAAGGAATGGACGTATCACCGCATGGAACATGCATAAAAAACAAGAAGAACCCATTCCAACGTCACCATTTGTCGGAATACTGTTTCTCAGACGTGATGATGAAGACGCATCAGACGAAGGCATATGCTACGTCTGCCAGTCAGAACATCCTGTACAGTTGGATCAACGGGCATTTCTCGAAGTGCTCTTTAATCCACATGCGCATACCTTGCAGAAGCTTCTTCAATGATTCGTCTTCTTGCTTACAACATCCGCTCTCTCTGGAACGTCGGTTCCATTTTCCGCTCTTGCGACGCCTTTGCCGTAGAGAAGTTCTACCTCACCGGCTACACGGGCCATCCTCCTCGTAAAGAAATTACGAAAACAGCCCTTGGAGCAGAGGAATTCGTGCCCTGGGAACAGTACAAGGATCCTCTTCCCGTCATTCAGAAACTCAAGGAAGAGGGCTGGCACGTCGTCGCACTCGAGTTACATCCAAGCGCCATCCCTCTTTCAACATTTCAGGCACCAGACAACATTCTTCTCATCATCGGTCACGAACTCGACGGCATACCGGAAAGCATCCTCACTCTCTGTGATTCCATCATCGAGATCCCCATGATGGGACAGAAAGAATCCCTCAACGTTGCCGTCGCAACAGGAATCGCCCTCTGCACCCTCACTCAGTAGCTATCTTTATTTTTATCTGGATCACGAGCTCCTTCAGTGCGAGAGTCATTCCAAGCATCTTCAACATACCCTGAAGACCTAGTACTCATTTCACCTGTCACACCTTCTGAAGTGAGTTGTGTATTCCCAGAAGAAATTTCTACGCTATCTCCCAAAATCCGTGTAACTTCCTCTCGGGCACCAACATCATGCTTACCAAATGCCTTCTCAGATAACTGTTTATACATCTCCAAGGTTTTTTTCATGGAATCAAAACTCTCCGCCTGTGCTCTCACTTCATCTATTCTTTCCTGAAATCTCTTTTGTAGAGGGTCAACTTCTGCCATATAGTGTGATATGTATGTATATAAAAACTATTTACATTATACATATTTTAATAAAATTATGCAACATACAGATTTGCTATGATTTTAAATCCCTATGCCCATCGAACTCACGCCTGTTCAAAAAACACTGGCAGAAACTCTCTCGGTACACGCAAAAGATGCCTGCGCACTCGTGGGACTGAAATGCCAGAAGTGTGAGCCACACCACTTCTACCTCACAGTCCATCGTTACTACGGCAAAGTGCAGGGAATGACAGCGGAAATGGACCGCTGCATCGACTGGTGCATGAGTAAAGGCAAACTCGTCTTCACCGCACAACGATTTGGCAACTGGTGTGCCAAGAAAGTAAAATGGGATCGTGAACAGGAAATCCGCCAGCAGGAGCTTATGACACTCAAGTCAGGCACAGAACACCAGAAAGCGGATTACCGTAGACAAGTATCGGGGCATAGCTCAGTTGGCTAGAGCGCCTGCTTTGGGAGCAGGAGGCCGCAGGTTCGAGTCCTGCTGCCCCGACCACTAAAAAATCCCCACAATGTACAACATCTATGGGGATATATATACCATTACATTTCTGGCTCATCTCCTTCATCCTCTACGTTTACCGTGTCACCACCACACTCACATCCATTGCCACACGTTTCACATTTATCTTGGCTGCATCCATCACATGGTGACATTTCTTGATCACAACATTGACCCATAGTGAAAGGGGGAAGAAATAAGTACGGAAAACATACCATACTTCACATCAAAAGCAAAACTCCTCTATGATCAACCCCCATGCACTCAGAACCTCTCGCATATCGACTGCGTCCGAAATCACTCGACGAATTTGTCGGACAGGAAGACATAGTAGGACCGGGAACACCGCTACGCAGTAGCATTGAAAAAGATACCTTGCAATCGGTGATTCTGGCAGGCCCTCCGGGGACAGGAAAAACAACGCTGGCACACATTATTGCTCAATCTACACAAGCGCAATTTGTCCAGCTCAATGCCGTCATGAGCGGCGTGAAAGAACTGAAAGCAATCTGTCTGCAAGCAGAAGAACTTCAGACAAACTTACAACAAAGAACTGTGCTCTTCGTCGATGAAATTCACCGCTTCAATAAAGCACAACAGGATGCACTACTGCCATTTGTGGAACGCGGGATAGTCATCCTCATAGGAGCAACAACGGCCAATCCCTACTTTGAGGTCAACAGTGCCATACTCTCACGGTCCCATGTGTGTCT
>PFDS01000021.1:1267-10670 GCA_002772605.1 Candidatus Peregrinibacteria bacterium CG10_big_fil_rev_8_21_14_0_10_49_16 | reverse complement strand
GTTTTTAGGTTGTAGGACACGAAGCATCCGGGAGTTCTACAAGATAGTAGCGGCCAGAGACATGTGTGATGCGGTCGTTCCAATCCTGCACGCTTTGCTCACTTAGCTTAAGAAGCACCGGGAGGCAGCGTGTTGTATCGGAGTACTGCACAACTGTTTCCGGCAGGCGCTCTGTAATTTTGGGGTTGGTGAGGAAGAACCAATGTCTGTTGTAGGGTAATTGTACGAACACTTCTGCCTGTTGAATAACCATAGGCTCTTCCGTAAATCCTTTCTGAAGAGCATGTGCAACGTCTTCAGCTTCTGTACTTCTGCTTGCGCCCCGGTGGTCCAGTTGCCACCAGCCTTGCAGAAGAATGATCCCTGAGAGGATGAGTGCAATCAGTGGTTTTTTGATCTGTGTTTTCCAGGAACACAGAGAGAGCGTAGTTTCCAGGCCGATGGGAACGAACGGGAGAAGGAGAAAATGCGCAGGAAGAAGGTGACGGTACCAGCCGAAACTGCTCAGAAAGTAGATGGTGAAGAGGATAATGAGCGTTGCGAGGGTAGAGCCTGCTACGTGGTGAAGGTTTTTTCGTATGTTCCAGAGCCCGATACCTCCGAGAAGGAGGAATGTGCCGTAGGCAAGAAACGGAAGTCGCGTGAGAGTATCCGGATGTGAGAAAAGGTGGGAAAACGGTGCGGCGGATTCTTGGTTACTCTGTCCCCAGAGAAACAGAAAGTCACTGAGAAGCCCGGGTTGCGAGTTGAGTTCGACAAATCTCCATGGCAGATACAGCAGAACAGTGAGACAGCCGACCAGTGTGATTTTTTTGAGTGTGTTCCATTCTTTTCTGCGTAAGGCAACCAACCATGCAATACCCAGTGCAGGAAGAATGAGTCCGTACGTGATTTTCGTCAGCAGTGCCAGTCCGAAGAACATCCCGCTCCAGAGAGTCCATTTCCACTGTCGTTCGATGCGAAGAAGTGCAAGGAGCCCGAGCAGAAGAAAGAAGAGTCCGGGTACTTCTCCCAACACAGGTTTTCCATTGTTTACAAATGCGGAGAGAGTGACGAGAAGGATAGTAGACCAGCAAGCTGTTATGCGATTGGTTATGTGCTTTGTAAAGAAGTAGAATGCGGTAACTGTTCCCATAAGGAACAAGGTCATGGGAATGCGTGCGATGCTTACAGAGAACCCGAATAGTTTGATGAACAGCGCTACTGGAAGAATGAGTGGCGGTCCGATATTGAGGGTGTAGGGAAAGTGCCATGGTGATTCAAGGATGGGCAGTGCATACCCGCGTCCTTCTGCCAGCGAACGTGCAACGATCATGAATAGACTGTCGTCCGCCCATGCTGCAGGGAATGTTCCCAGTTCGCGGTACGTGAAAAATAGTAAGATTATTCCTATGCAGAGTTCCGGGAGCCACTTTTGAATGCTTTTCTGCATACAGTTCTATAGTACACTCTCTCTATGCCCAAGCCTCTGTATATTCTTGGCCTCTCACACCCCTACAGCTGGAATACGGCTGCGGCGCTTCTCAAAGATGGTCAATTGATTGCTTTTGCGGAAGAAGAGCGTTTTTTACGTCTCAAACATGCGCCACGCAGTTTTCCACAGAAGTCCATGGAGTACTGTCTGCGCACCGCGGGGATTGAATTAGAGGACATAGACTCCATTGCCATCGGAATGGAAAATTGGTGGCAGGCGATACTGCCGAACTTCTGGCCATTGCAGCCACTGAGGTTTACCTATGGAAAGATCCAGAGGACGGTGCAGGAGATTCGTCGCGGGAATGAACTCTTTCCCTTCTCACCGCATGACAAGCGTGTGCATTTCTTGAATCACCATTTGTGTCACATTGCCAGCTCGTTCTACCTTTCCGGCTTTCCAAAAGCGAATGTGATTTCTCTCGACGGTGCCGGTGGTGGAGAGAGTGGAATGCTCGGGTGGGGTGAAGGCCTGGATCTCACTATCCGGCAACGTGTCACGAATGCGGGTAGTTGGGGGGCGCTCTACGAACGCATGACGAAAGCACTTGGCTTTCGTCCACATAGTCACGAAGGGAAGACGATGGGCCTCGCGGCATTCGGCACACCGAAGCCGGAATTGTTCAATTTTATTGATTGGTCTACACCGGTTCCACAGATCGACCATACGAAGCGTAATCGCTTTTTGCGATCACTGGTACACCGCAAGCCTGGTGAAGAACTGACGCAGCAGCACAAAGACTTGGCAGCAACCGTACAGGATGCACTGGAACGAGCTCTTCTGCAGATGGCGAAATTTCTTGCCAAGGAATCCGGTTGCAAGACCCTCTGTATGGCGGGAGGCGTTGCACTGAACTGCAGTGCAAACGGGAAACTTCTGCAGTCAGAATACGTGGACGACATCTACATTCAACCGGCGTCATCCGATGCCGGTGTCGCGCTTGGCGCAGCGGTTTTGCAGCATGTGCACATGACATCCAAGCGGCCGGGCTTCCTGTTTGACCATGCGTACTGGGGTCCTGAGTATACGAATGATGAGATTGAGAAGGTGCTGAAAGAGTCGAAGATGCCATACAAAAAAGTGGAGAATGTTGAAGAAGTGACAGCAGGGCTCCTTGCAGACGGGAAAATTATCGGGTGGTTCCAGGGGCGGATGGAAGTGGGGCCGCGTGCACTCGGGAATCGCAGCATTCTGGCAGATCCGTCAGTAAAAGGAATAAAAGACAAGGTGAATGCCGAAGTGAAGCACCGTGAAATGTGGCGGCCGTTTGCGCCGTCTATGCGGCATGAGGACATCGGTCTGTACGTCGAAGGTCCGCATCAGAGTCCGTTCATGATTCTCGCATTTGAGGCGAAGAAAGATAAGGTAAAGGAATTTGCTGCTGCAGTGCACATCGATAACACTGCGCGTGTGCAGGGTGTGACGGAGGAAGCGAACCCTCGTTACTACAAACTTATTTCAGAGTTCAAAAAGAAAACCGGTCGTGGCGTTATTCTCAATACCAGCTTCAACGTTGCTGAAGAACCCCTCGTGTGTTCGCCGCGTGATGCTCTTCGTACGTTCTACTGCTGTGGTCTGGATGCTTTGGTGATTGGAGATTTTCTCCTTCAGAAGTAGCATACTCATATGCTGCGCACGTTCAGTGCCGATGTACAGAGAGTGGGCCGATGGGTGCTATGTCTACTCTGTGGTCTTGCTGCACTATTTCTCCTGCATGACTTCGTGCGGATTTTTTTGCTGTCATTTCAGGCGCTCGAATGGGATGCTCTGATTTTTTTTACCATTGGCCGTGGCATACTCAACGGCCTGACACCATACATTGACTTGTTTGAGTCGAAGCCGCCTGGAATCTACCTGTTCACCGTCGCCTCTCTCCTCCTGACGGGCGGAGATCTGCTCTACCGTATGTTTGCTGTTGGTTGTTTTGTCCTGCTTGGTTGCGGGGCTCTTGTGGCGTATATCAGAGCACTGCCTTCCCGTCGTGGACGGCCGTTTTCCATCGCAGGGGGATGCCTGGCACTGACTCTTGGTATGCTTGTCACGTTGTACCTGCAAGAGCGTGCCCCGGGTGGTCAGGCAGAGTTTTTCGGATGTGTATTTGGCGCCCTCTTCGTCTACAACATGGCTACTGCAGAAGATCGTTGGTCGTGGCTGCGCATTCTCTGTAATTCACTGTTTCTTGCGGGAGCAATTGGAACGAAAGAGCCTTTTCTTTTTACTGTTCTTGGAGCGGCAATTCTCTTGGCAAAAAGTCCCGGGCATTTTGTGAAGTACTTCCTTGTGCCTCTCGTGGTTGGGGGAGTATTGGGGGTACTTGTCCTTGCAGTCTTTGGTCTCCTCGGTCCCTACGTTGAAGTGTACTTGCCTGTGATGGTTGGCAGTCGCACGACTCTGAATGCCGAGGAACATTTACCGTTTTGGGGTCGTGGGTTATCCATTCGTTGGTTGTATGGAAATGTGACACGGTTTTTCCTTCCTGCTCCTCTCTTAGGATACCTTCTTGGTGTGCTTTTTAGTTCAGCTGTGGTTTGCTGGAGAGGTCGTCGCGGTACTCTTGTGACGTGCGCTGCGCTTGCAGGTTTTGTCGGTCTTTTTTACCTCATGTTTGTATCGGAGGCACTTCTGATTCTTTCGGATGTGCTTCACTGGCAGAGCCCTTCTATTCTGACGCAGTACCACCGTTTTTCCGTGCATGGCCTCATTCTTGTTTTTCTGTTTACTCCGCTTCTCTGGTTTTTATGGAAGCAAAAACTCCTCTTCCGTTTTGTGCTTCTGTTTCCCGTACTGTATCTTCTCTCGTTTGCTGTCGGCAGCGGCGGTTACCTGAATAACCATTTCGCTTTCGCGTTTCCGGTGTATTTTGCAATTACCGTGCTGTTTGTGCAGTCCATGGCACAAGGATCTGTGCATCCGCTTTTCGTAGTCGCAGTGGGAACGATGACCGTATGGTCTGCGTTTTGGTATGAGCCGAGCACGCAGCACCTTGAGTACCTTTCGCAGATGCAGAGCAATGTGGCGTCAGTGCATCGTGACCGGGCAGAGCAATTCGATACCCTGCTCGATGCATGCGGGGTGGACCGATATGTGAGCGATGCGGGATACTGGTCCGGTCTCGGCTTCACTCGGCATTCGCCGATTGGTCCCATGCCTACTATCGGTGCAGGTGCACACAGTTATCTGCCGCGTGACCACTGGCTATTTCTCAGAACTGCGGAAAATGTCATTCGTGACGGAACCATTCTTGCAATGAAGCAGAGTGTTTTTGACGA
This sequence comes from Candidatus Peregrinibacteria bacterium CG10_big_fil_rev_8_21_14_0_10_49_16, assembly GCA_002772605.1. Taxonomy (GTDB): domain Bacteria; phylum Patescibacteriota; class Gracilibacteria; order Peribacterales; family Peribacteraceae; genus 2-02-FULL-49-16. Next base: position 5,927 of record PFDS01000021.1, on the reverse strand, counting down.
ACACCCTCTTAAAGAGTTCTTTGTAGCGGAGTTCACAAGTGAAGTTCCTTCCTGTGCCGCATCGTACGTTCCTGTGGGAGATTTGGTTGTGCAGTTTCGGAAGGAGGCGTTTCACGAAAAGTAGTCTGTGATCCGTCGTGCGAGCATGTCTCCGCTTCCCGCTTCACACAGAATCACTCCTTTATGATCTGCAAACTTTTCTCGGATTGCCGGTGTGTCGGCAGTCACGATGGGGACTGCACAGGCGACGGCATCGTAGACTTTGTGCGGAATGACGCGGGAAGCTTTAGCGGTGGTGCCAAATACCCCGAGGCAGAGGTGACTTCCGCGGATAAGGTCCGGGAGCTCTTCGTATGGAACTGGATCTTTGAAGGTGATATTTTGCAGTTTCAGCTTTTCTGCCAGTGCACGCATTTCTGGGTAAGTTTGTCCTCTACCGATGAGAGTAAAGTGGATCTGAGGGTGGGAGTGTTGCAGGATGTTTGCAGCGTCGAGAATGTATTCGATGCCCTGAAGGGGGATGTAGGTTCCGTAGAAGAGAACATGATGAGCGTTTAGAGGATAGCCGCTACCCTCTACCCGCTTTTTGTAAAACAAATCCTCTCGTGTTCCCAAGTAGATCACACGAACCTTTTCCGGTTTTAGTCTGAACATCTTCACGAAATATTTCTTATGCTCTTTCGTATCGACCAGTACTTCATCTGCGAGGTGACAACTGACGACATCTACAAAGAAGAGGAACCATGCAAAAAGACTCCATGTTGCGAAGCGTTTTCGGTCACAGACATTCGTGTCGTAGAGTGAGATAAATGCATCGAAGATAAGTTTCTTTCTTGGAAAGCGCGTGAGGCACCAGGCTAGTGGCATCAAGTAGTGCCCTGGGAAAGTGACGAGAATACTGTGTATTTTTAATGTTTTATTTTGTATTTCTCCATATCTCTTCCACAAATCGATACTCTTTCCAAAGAACCCCTTTTTTGTCGTGTGACACTCGATGATGTCGTGGCCTGCGCCGCGTAGTTGCTTGCAAATATTCCAGTGCCGGGGAGCGTTTTGGTCGTGGTAGCCGAAGGCGAAGATGGAAGACATGGCTTATTCTTGAGGAGTTTTCCGTAAAATGTTCTCAGAATCAATTATTTTGTATTGTCAATAATTGACAGGTATTCTGTACGCATGCGAGTAACGTATGTGACGCAGACGCGTTTTCCTGTACAGAAAGCGCACGGCAAGCAGATTGCGGAAGTGTGTGCAGCACTGGCTGCTCTTGGTCACGATGTTCGTCTCCTCTGTCCATCCATACACAATGCCATTAAGGAAGATGCTTTTTCCTACTACGGTCTTGCGCGTACATTTACGGTGGAATACTTACCACATGTTGATGCGACAGAGTCTTGGTGGATTCCCGGTCGGTTCCACTTTCTTGTGAATATGTATCGTTACCGCAAGGTGCTTGGTGCATATTTTGCACGGCATGACACAGACTGCATCTACGTTCGTTCGCGTGTGCTCTTGCCTGTACTGATTCGTACGAAGAGACCTGTTGTGTTTGAGGCACACACTCTTCCGGAAGCACTCAATCGTCGTTTTGTGAAGTTCTGCAATCAGTGCAGACTGATCGTGTGCCTTACCTCTCCTATGCGTGGAGTGCTTCTATCGGGTGGCGTACAACCTGAACATGTCATGATTGCACACGATGGTGTGGATACGGGACGCTTCCAAAAACTGCCTACTGTTTTACATGCACGTGAGCAGTGGCGCGTTCCTCTCAATATCCCTGTTGTGGGATACGTCGGGTCACTGGTGACGCGGGGGGACATTGCAAAGGGTGTAGGAGAGCTTCTGGAGGCATTTTCTTTACTAAAAGAACGCAATATCCCCTTCTTTGGCTGGATTGTGGGGGGTCCTGGAGAGTGGGTAAAGCAGTATCAGAAGTATGCCGAAAAGCTTGGAATTGCAGGTTCTGTGATGTTTGAGGGGCACATTCGTGCACAGGAGGTACCAAGTAGCCTCACAGCGTGTGATGTTCTGGTGTATCCGGCACCGAAGACAGACCATCCCTACTTTCACCGCGACACGTCTCCTTTGAAGCTTTTTGAGTATCTGGCGGCAGGACGACCGATTGTCTGTGCAGACCTTCCTCCGGTGCGTGATGTTGTCGGGAACGATCACGTATTCTTTTGTAAACCGGGGGATCCCGAAGCCCTTGCGTGGTCCATTTCCTACGTTCTCAACCATCCGCAGGAAGCGGCAAAGAAGGTGCGTACGGCCAAAGAGCTTTCTTACAGCTACAGCTGGGAGAAACGCATGAAAAGGATTTTAGATGCCGCACATTGTTCTTCTCATCCAGAGTAAGATATTCTGTACATATGGAACCTATTGATGTGATCCGGAAGGGGAAAAACACCTATGCACTCTTTTTTCAACGGGATATGGCGGTTGATGGAGCGCGGTTTCTCACGCCGCCGGATTTGCCCATGCAATTGGGACTCATGGAGCGTCCTGCGGGATACATGGTGGAACCGCATACGCATCCGAAGCAGAAGTACAGCGTTCAGACCATGAGCGAATTTCTCTACATTGAACGTGGTCGTATCCAGGCGACAGTTTTTGACGAAGAATGGAACGTGCTCATGGAGAAAGAATTGCAGGCGGGAGATTTTCTCCTGTTCCTGCGTGGTGGTCATAAGATCGACGTACTTGAAGATGCTCGAATGATCGAAGTAAAGCAAGGACCGTTTCCAGGGGATGGAAAAGCCAAAATTTACCGTGACTCTCATGCGTGTTCCTGTTAATGAACCCGTCATCACCGATGCTGCAAAACGGTATGTCATCGAAGCGATGGAGTCCGGGTGGGTCTCGTCTGCAGGGAAGTACATCGATCAGTTTGAGGAGAAATTTGCCAAGTATCTTGGCGTGAAACACGCAGTCACGACGACAAGTGGGACATCGGCACTTCACGTCGGTCTTCTAGCAATGGGTATTGGGGAGGGTGATGAAGTGATTGTGCCGAACTTTACCATGATTGCATCAGTATTCGCTGTGATTCATGCAGGGGCAAAGCCGGTATTTGTTGACTGTGAATCTGACACGTTTACCATAGATATTTCCGGCATTGAAGAGAAGATAACAAAGAATACGAAGGCAGTTATGCCAGTGCATATCTACGGTCATCCTGTGGATATGGATCCCCTTCTCGCCCTTGCGAAGCGCCACAATCTTCAGGTCATCGAAGATGCGGCAGAGGTGCACGGTGCCCGGTATAAGGGACGGTTGTGTGGATCCATAGGGGATGTGAGCTGCTTTAGCTTTTATGGCAACAAGATTATTACCACTGGAGAAGGCGGGATGATTGTGACGGACGATGATATGATTGCTTCTCATGCGCGGTCGCTGAAAGACTTGGCACACTCCCCACAGAAGCGGTTTACTCACGAAGAAGTTGGCTACAACTTCCGCATGACGAATTTGCAGGCAGCATGCGGATTGGGTCAGTTGGAATCTATCGAGAAATTTCTAGAGAAGAAGCAGTGGATGGCACGAGAGTACGAAAAGCGGTTACAGGGTATTCCCGGCTTGCGACTGCCTGTTACAAAAGAATGGGCTGAGAATGTGTATTGGATGTATGCCGTTCTTCTGGAAGAGGGTTTCCCTCTTTCCCGTGATGCACTTCGTGAAGCTTTGAAAGAGAAGGGTGTTGATACGAGGGATTTCTTTCAGCCGTGTTCGTCGCAGCCTGCACTGCGTCATCTGAGTCAGACTGAGGAGTCGTTTCCGGTGACAGAACATATTGCAGAACGCGGGCTGTATTTGCCTTCAGGATTAGCACTCACGAAGGAACAGATTGAGTATGTGTGTGAAGCGATTCGAGAAGTGTCGCACTGCGACAGGCCCGCCTGCCGGACGGACAGGCTCAGTGTGACACCTAAGGCAGACATTCAAAAAGTATCGGTTATTCTTCCCACTTACAACGAAGCAGGAAATATCATTCCGTTAATTGCAGCGATTGATCGCGAGATTTCTCATGAGAAAGAGATCATTGTGGTCGATGATAATTCTCCCGATAGGACGTGGAAGTTGGTACAACGCCACATTGATGCGGGGCATTCACACGTGCGTCTGGAACGTCGTATGACCGATCGCGGTCTCACAAAAAGTATTCGTCACGGCATTGAATGCGCGACAGGCGATACGATCGTGTGGATGGACTGTGACTTCTCCATGCCGCCGGAGAAAATTCCGGCATTACTGCGGAAGATTGAAGAAGGGTATGACATTGCCGTCGGGTCCCGTTTTGCTCCCGGGGGAAGTCAGAAGAAAGCGGAGGGAGAAGAGTCTGCTTTGGCTATTGGCCTGAGCACCGCACTGAATACGTTCACGCGATGGAGTCTGCATCGGTGGTTTTACGACTACACGAGTGGGTTCATCGCTATTCGTCGTAGAGTCTTTGATGACATTCGTCTTACGGGGGATTATGGCGACTACTTTATGGATCTTATGTACCGGGCGATTTTACTCGGCTACTCCTTCATTGAGATTCCCTACACGTGCGTACCACGACGTGAAGGAGAGTCAAAAACCGGCGCTGACATTGCCTCCCTTGCGAAGAACGGTTCCCAGTACTTTCGCATGATCGCTCGCCTCTGGGCCATCCGTGCTAAGC
>PFDS01000021.1:0-1245 GCA_002772605.1 Candidatus Peregrinibacteria bacterium CG10_big_fil_rev_8_21_14_0_10_49_16 | reverse complement strand
GGAGAGGGAAGATCCGGTAGTGCGGAGCCGGAGTGGTGCACGCGTTCGTGCCACTCACGAAGAAGTTGACAAACAACGCCCCCCCCGGTTTACCGGGGGGGGCGGATTTCAGGATCCAAAGATCCAGAAGAGAAGAGGAATGAGAACGTTGAGACCGAGGACTGCCATGAGGATCCAGAACCAGCCTTGGCCTTTCGCATGTTTTGTCGTTTTCTGCACGGGTGTGCAGTTACTAAGAAAATACAACATAGTATTCTCCTTCATTGGGTTGTAGGAATCAGTTCTCTTTTGGCATTATACCATAATATTCCATTGCTGCAGAAATTACTTCGGCTGCGGTTTTTGCGGTTTCCGGGTGCGGATGAACGGTGTCCCAGCCGAGTGTCCTCGCGCGATTGCCAAAGACATCGTAGAGATCCAAAACGGCAAATCCATGCTCCTCTGCGACCGTCTTCAGCTTTGGCCGGGCCAGCATGTGGAGATGACGTTCTGGCCAGATGACGAAGAGTTTCGGGATGTCCGTTGGGAGCAGGTTTGTGAGTGTTACAAGATGTTCTGTGTAGATATCCAGTGCTTCATCAGAGACATTCTCTGTAAATGCGTTGGACTGAGATTCATTCTCCTGCCGCATAAGCTCTCGTTTGCCGTGACGGGCATTCACGAATTTTTTTAGTGCACTATAGAAAGCACTGTGCTCATCGAGCCAGCACTTGCCGGGAATCAATTTGAGCAAACCTCGTGTGATGGGGTGACAATCTTCTTCTGTCGGTTTCCACCCTTCAGGACGAAGAATGCCTTTACTATCAAGCTTGGCGAGACCCATGTTGACTTCTTCCACGTCGTTGAAATGGAAAATGAGTACGAGTGCTTTCGGTTCCAGCTTTTGAATCTTTTCGCGGTACACAGCGGTTTGTTGTACAAGGTTGTATCCGGACGTGCCGGCATTCAGGATGTTGTATTTGGGGAATTGTGTCTGCAAATGTGCAGGGATTGTTTGGTTATCCTCCAGTCCGTAGCCGAAGGTAATGGAGTCGCCGAGAATAACCAGTGTCGGCTTTTGGGGATCGAGTTCCGGCGAACGAAATCCGAGGCTGTTCGTGGTGACGGTTGAGCGATAGGCATAACGGCTGATACCGGGAATGAGTTCGTAGCTGATATCCGGTACGTCACTGTTTTGGTAAATCTGTGGTGGATTCGGTTTCACGGATACGAGTCCTGTTATACGTAGTGTAAGTTCGATCCCTC
>PFDS01000053.1 GCA_002772605.1 Candidatus Peregrinibacteria bacterium CG10_big_fil_rev_8_21_14_0_10_49_16 | reverse complement strand
ACTCGCACTGGCAGATCTGGCAACGCTCCAGAATAAACTTCAAAAACTCGAAGGCGCCGCACGCACCGGAGACAAGGAGAAGCAAAAAGAATTGGAGGTGGCAAACAAAATTGTCACGATGATCAATGCTGATACGGACCTTACGTCGACTGTAGAGACGCTATATCATAGCGTCCCTTCCGAACAAGAGACGCCATCGTATGGCGTCTCTACAACAAAGGGGACACTGGATGCAGATGAATGGAATATCGCACGTCCGTGGAATCTGCTTTCTCTCAAACCAATCCTCTATACAGCAAACTGCTCCGAGAAACAACTTACGGAGTTATCTGAACACCAGACGCGCGCTAATCTCGGCGTTCCTGAAGGGACACCTATCATCCCCTTCTGCGCCAAACTTGAAGAGGAACTCAATGACTTACCCGAAAGTGAAGCGAGACAACTTCTGCAGGAACTCCATCTCACCTCCTCCGGGCTGGACCGCCTGATCACCGCAGCCTATACCCTCCTTGGGTATATCACCTTCTTCACGGCAGGACCAAAAGAAGTCCGTGCGTGGACAGTAGAAGCAGGCACCACAGCTCCACAGGCTGCCGGCGTGATTCATACAGACTTTGAAAAAGGATTCATCCGTGCAGAGACGATCAGCTTTGACGATTACATCGCTTTCGGCGGCGAGCAGGGCGCGAAAGAGAAAGGAAGACTCCGCACGGAAGGAAAAGACTACATTGTGCAGGATGGTGACATCATGCATTTTCGATTCAACAATTGATATGGTTTTTATTGCACAACAAGAACCATTCACCTGCGAGCACTGTCACTCCCCCGTCACTCCCCTCCCCCGCTCGTACCGCAACCACTGCCCGAAATGTCTGTACTCCAAACACGTGGATGACAGCGGTCCCGGCAGTCGTGACGCCGCCTGTCACGGACTCATGAAACCGACCGGCATCGATGGCCAGGCAGGATCCGGCTTCGTCGTGATGCACGAATGCGTGACATGCGGAAAGCTCGAGAGGAATAAGGCGGCGGAGGATGATGATTTGACATTGGCATCGTCTACATAACTTTTCTGTGCATGGATTCGTGGCTTCGCGTGTCGAAGCACCTCACCATGACATAGAAAAGTTGCCCCAAAAGATCATTGACTTTTCCTTGTGACCACTTGAGTAATTTCTGTATTCGTTCTTGGGTTCTGTAAGCCATTTTCTTCTCATACTCTGGAAAAAATTTCCTTGGATGTTCTATATTTTTATGCAATTTAAAAGGCTTGTGCAAGTCCTATTTACTCATAAACTCTTGAACAAATCCTGTGTACTGAACTACTATTGTGCTCACGATGCGTTTGTTTCTCTTCGTCTGCACCTTCGGCGTTCTCTTCATCGCTTTCTAGGCGATAAGACATGTTTGATGTCTGCATTATGCAAGACGATCAAATGCATTGTGGTCTGTTTGTAGGCATATAGGGAAAATAAGAACCCCAAGAGTGGGGTTCTTGTTTTAACTACACCCACTCGTTGCTCCACAGTCGATGCAGACTTCACAAGAGCCGTTGCGCTTCATGTGCATGGAGCCGCAGGCGGTACAGGCCGAGCCGGTGAAGCCCTTCAGTTTTGCCTGCTGTACTTCGATATCGGAGGATGCATCGAGTGTTATTGAGTTTGTTACTCCCATCATCATCCGAGGCATACTGCGAAGTTCAGTGATACTCGCACCCTCATCCACAACAGGCAGTCTCATGGCAAAGGCATCCTGACTCTTGCTGCCCTCACTGTACGCGCGATCGACAAGCTGCGGATTGTGGAACTTCTTCGCCGTCTCCTTCGGCAGGAACTTCAGTGCCAGCCAGCGCGCAAGATAATCCATGATGCTGCGCACCATCGGAATTTCGGGATTGCCCGTCATGCCCATGGGCTCGAAGCGTTTGTGAATCAACTTCTCACAGATCACTTCGATCGGTACGCCGTACTGCAAGTTCAGAGATAAACTTAACGCAAGCGTATCCATCACACCCGAGAGAGTCGACCCGTCTTTACTCATCGTAATGAAGATCTCTCCCGGTGATCCGTCTTCATACATCCCTACGTGGATATATCCTTTCATGCCCGACACGACGAACTTGTGGGCAATGGTCATGCGCTCATTGGGGAGTTTTCTTCGCCGTGGTTTCTCTTTGTAGATAACTTTTTCTATCACTTCTTTTTCCATGACCCCTTTTGAATCCTTTGTGTCTTTTGCATCCTTTGAATCCTTCTCGTCACTCGTCGTATTCAGCGCCTGCGACATCTTGCACCCGTCACGGTAGAGCGCATTCGCTTTCAGACCCAGCTTCCAGCTGAGGAAGTAGGCATTCTTGATGTCCTCAACCGTCGCCTCCTTCGGCAGATTGATCGTCTTACTGATTGCACCGGAGATGAACGGCTGTGCCGATGCCATCATGCGAATGTGTCCTTCGGGAGCAATAAAACGCTTTCCCGTTTTACCACATCTGTTTGCACAATCGAATACAGAGAGATGCTCCGGCTTGATATGCGGAGCCCCTTCGATCGTCATCCGCCCGCAGATATGCTCATTCGCTTCAGCGATCTGTTCTTTCGTAAAGCCAAGGAAGAACAGGAGATGGAAATTAAAATCATTCATTTGCTCCTCACTCACGTGCAGCCGCTTCATCGTTTCCTCTCCTAGCGTCCAGCGGTTCATGGCAAAGGAAAGCTCAAAGATACGCGGGAGCTGCTCTTCCACTTTTGCAATATCCTCATCGGTGAATCCCCTCTCTCGCAAGCTCCTGCGGTTGATGTGTGGCGCACTTTCCAGAGAAAGCGATCCCATGACGTACTGCTTCATATCCGCAATCTGCTCTTCGGAATATCCAAGCTTCTTGAGGGCCGGAAGTACGGAGTTATTTGCAATCTTCATGTAACCCCCTCCTGCGAGTTTCTTGAACTTCACAAGTGCAAAATCAGGTTCGATGCCCGTCGTATCGCAATCCATCAGTAAACCGATTGTTCCTGTCGGCGCAATCACCGTGGTCTGCGCGTTACGGTAGCCATGACGTTCGCCCAGCATGAGTGCCCGATCCCAGCACTCCTTCGCGGCTTCCAACATGTCATCGGGACAAACACCCTGATCGATGGCCACAGGCGTCACATGCAGTTCTTCATAATCCTTGACGGGCACATTGTACGCAGCGCGCCTGTGATTTCTGATGACACGCAGCATATGCTCCCTATTCTTTTCGTAGCTTGAAAATGCCCCGAGAAACCCTGCCATCTCTCCGGATGCCGCATAGGATTCTCCGGTAAGGATAGCTGTCAGCGCTCCGCAAATGGCACGTCCTTTCTCACTGTCATACGGAATACCCATACGCATAAGGAGTGCCCCCATATTGGCATAGCCCAGTCCAAGCGTGCGGAATTTGTAGCTTAAGTTCGCAATCTCCTTACTCGGAAACTGTGCCATCAGCACAGAGATCTCGAGCACGATCGTCCAGAGACGCACTGCATGTTTGTAGTGCTCGAGATCGAACACCCCATGTTCTTCATCATAGAATTTCAGAAGATTGAGAGACGCAAGGTTGCAGGCTGTGTTGTCGAGAAACATGTACTCGCTGCACGGATTACTCGCTCGAATGGAACCATCGGCAGGACAGGTATGCCAATCGTTAATCGTCGTATCGTACTGCACTCCGGGGTCCGCACACTCCCATGCCGCAAAGCCAATTTTTTCCCAGAGCTCTCGGGCATCCACAGTCTTGCAGGGCTGGGGTTCTCGTCCTTCCTTCTCCGCAGTTTTCTTTTCCGTGCGCCAGTAGAGATTCCACGTGCCATCTTTCTCGATCGCTTCGAAGAAGTCGTGTGGCGCACGCACGGAATTATTGGAATTCTGACCGGACACTGTCTGGTATGCCTCACCATTGAAATCACTGTCATATCCTTCCTTTACCAGAGCAGCCACTTTCTTCTCTTCCTTCATTTTCCAATCAATGAACTCTCCGATGTCGGGGTGATCAAGATCAAGACAGACCATCTTCGCTGCACGACGCGTCGTGCCACCAGACTTGATTGCGCCCGCTGCACGGTCACCGATGCGCAACCAGCTCATGAGCCCCGAACTCTTTCCTCCACCACTGAGAGGTTCTCCCGCCCCGCGCAGATTACTAAAGTTTGTTCCCGTACCAGAGCCGTATTTAAACAGTCGCGCTTCCCGCACCCACAAGTCCATGATTCCTCCATCGTTCACAAGGTCGTCATCAACAGACTGAATGAAGCACGCATGCGGCTGGGGATGCGTGTACGCATCTTCACTCTGCTTCACTGTGCCTGTCTCCGGATCACAGTAGTAGTGCCCTTGCGCCGGACCGGAAATCCCATAGGCATAGTGCAAACCGGTATTGAACCACTGCGGACTGTTGGGCGCCGCCATCTGGTGTACCAGCATGTAACTGATTTCATCTTCAAAGGCCTGTGCATCCTGTGCGGTTGCAAAGTAGTCAAATTGCTGCCCCCAGTGACGCCAACATCCTGCAAGGCGCTTGATCACCTGTTTCGCGCTACGCTCGGGACCGCGCTCGACTTCGCCTAGCTCACTGCGCCTGAGATTTCCCTCTTCGTCATACTGCGGCACACCCGCTTTACGGAAGTATTTACTGACCATGATATCCGTTGCCACCTGTGTCCAGTGTGCGGGAATTTCTGCCCCTTCCATTTCGAACACGGTGGATCCATCGGGATTTGTAATACGGCTTGTGCGTTTCTCGTACCGCACCTCCTCAAGGGGGTCGCTCCCCGGCGTGGTAAAACGACGCGAGATAGACAGACCCCCTCCGGTTCGTTCTTCCCGTTCACGAACCTGTCCAGACTTTTCCCTCACCATCGGCACTCCTTCTTGCAGAGCATTGATACGAGCAGCAGTCGACGCATTCGGATTCATAGACATAGGGAGGGAAAAGATGAATGACACTCTATCTTGTGTTTACAAAGACAGCACAACACAACATATTCTGTATCAAAGATTTGAGCAACAGCTTCTTGAGATCCAAGATCTCTTCTGTCAACCATGAGAACAGGATGAGCAAAAGTCATGTGGCGAAGGAAAAATGGCCTGGTATTGTAGTACAAAAACGACATAGAAGGGAGGGAAGTGTAAAGCGAAAATATGTAACGGAAAGTTCACCTGGTGCCCCTCTACCTTTTCCCTCACAATGTCTCCATGTCCGCACCTCAGTCGACAAACATTCTCGTCATTGTTGCCGGGACGAATTCTCCCAGTAACAGCGAAACACTTGCTGATGCATTCATTGAGGGTGCCACACAAGCCGGCGCTCACTGCACAAAAATCCTCCTGCGCGATCTGAAGATACACCACTTCACACTCTCCATGTACGAAGAGGAATGCCGCACAGATGATGACTTCTGCAGAGTACAAGAGCTCTTTCAGTACGCCCATGGAGTGGTATTTGCCACCCCTATCTGGAACTTCTCCGTACCTGCACATTTGAAGAATTTCATTGATCGCGCCGGCGCTTTTGCTCTTGATGATGAGACACATTCAAAAGGGCAACTTCAAAGCATGCCCATGAGTTTCATCTACACCGGCGGCGCCCCCGTTATCGCATGGAAAGTCCTCCTCCACCTCACCACAATGCATGTCTCCGAAGCGATGAAATACTACGGCGCCACCGTCATCGGACGCCACTTCGAACAGAAGTGTATGGAAGGAAAAGGAAAATTTGGTCTGGTTGTCGATAAGCGCCCGGCCAGCCTGAAGAATCTCCGCCAGCGCGGTGAGCGCTTTGCCAAGATTGCCTTGCACTACGCACGCACAGGAAAGCTTCCCAAGTGGTCACAAATGAAGCACGATTTCTTCACCTGGGCATACCGTATCGGCAACCGCATCATGTATCCCTTAAGTCAGCACCAGTAATCATGGGAGGAAAACCGAACGGTTTTCCTCCCATGGACCCACCTTTCCCTTTCTACTATGCGCTCCAGCGCTGGGACCCTCGAGACCCAGCGCTTCGCGCGTTTCCTTTTACTTACTGCGGCAAGAACGGACTTCTAAACTGAGGCGCATCTGCAGAGCCCCTGCCACGACGGTCTGTGTCACGTCTTTCGGGTCGAGGTGAATCGGAGCGCTCGATACGTGTTTCTGATTGGATGTATTCGGGAACGTCTTCCCCTTCTTCCAAAGGTCGGTCACTCACCGATCCACCTACTCCATAATCCATTTGCTCGAATGCCCGTGCAAGGATGGTCATCAGTTCCGCACGGTTGAGCGAGTCGTTGGGACGGAAAAGGCCGTTATTGCCCTTCATAATGCCCGCTGCACGAACTGCGCGAATAGCTGCGACCATGTCCGGTGACACGTCTGCGATGTCGGAGAGTTCGCCGCCTGCTGACGAACCAGCGGGAAGACCCAAAAGCTCTGCAAGCATCATCGCCACTTCACCACGTCGGATACTGCTTCCCGGATCGCGATCCGTTCCAAACGTCTCCGTGAAGTTCAGGTTGCGATTTTCCAGAACTGCCGCAGCAGGCTGTGCCCAATCCGGAAGACTCTGCCCGAGCACGGAACCCGGCGTTCCCCTGAATTCGTTGTCGTCTGCCACAAGGCGCGCGAACATCATGATCGATTCTGCGACATTCGTCTCACGACCCGGCTCCACTTTGCGTCCGTTGGATTCTCCCGTTCCCTCAATAAGACCGCTCTCCCGCGCCACTTTGGCTTCGGCTGTATACCACTCGCCCACGGGCGTATCGGCAAACGGAATGACGCCATCCTCGAAGAGCTCATTTCCGCCCTCTTCCTTCAAAGCGGCAAGTCTTGCTTCCGCCTCTTCTCGTGTGAGGTCAGGAAGTTCCTGTTCAACGAACTCCCTGACTTTCTCACCGGTTTTCTTGCCAAACGTGAATTGTTCCACTTCGGCAACGATATCCGCAAGTTCCGTTCTCAGCTCCGCGACTGCATTCTTCAATGCTTCGATTTCCTTCAGGAGCGCATTCTTCGTTTCCATGAGTTTCTGGACATCGTTTGTGGCAAGGCCGAGATCTCCCGCTCCCTGGATAATATCCGGACCCTGCACGCCTTTCTGGTAGGTGAAGTACTCTTTCACCAACTCTTTCGGCAAACGTTCTGCAACCGCAATGTGCTTCTGGCCGTACTTGTTGTCCTTGAGATGCCGCACGAAGTCCTCGGGATCCACATCGAACCCGAAATCAAATTCTCTGTAGAAATCTTCGTACCGATTGTCGTAATCAACGAACTGCGTGCCTCCTCCGTACAGGCGATCAAACTCCTCCGAAATATCGGAGTGCATGCGGTCGACGGCGTCCATTGCCGTACGGCAATCACCTGCCTGCACCGCCACCTGTCCTTTGGTTAGAAGTTTCTTTGCCTCCTGCAGCAATTCGTCCATCTCTGCGGCACGCTGCGCATCCTGTTCACGTACTTCATCGATCATGCGCGGTGCCTCCTGCTCTATGGCTTTCTGCGCCTCGCGCAACCCCTCCTGCGCACCGAAGCATTCGTTCATCTGCCAGTGATCACTCGTGATATCGTGGAACTTCTCCCATAAATCATCCACTGCCCAATTGAAGTCCTGCATTGCCCAGTGAACAGGATCATTACTCGACTGAAGTGCCTTGTGTGCATCTGCCGCCAGCGCTTCACAGTCACTCAGAAGTCCACGCAGCTGCGCTTCAATCGTCATCGGTGAAAGAGCAAGGAGCTGACCATGGAAGCGCGAACCACGCTGACTCTGTTCCACGTCCCGTTGCGTACGCTCTATTTCCCGCTCGAATTCTTCGCACCGACGTGACAGCTCTTCCTCAAATCGTTCGAGATCGTGTTTTTCCTGCTCTTCATGGCGTCGCTTTTCCTCCTGCTGCCAATCAGTATCGCCTTCATCCGGAACACAATATGCTGCAGGGTCGGTCTGCCAACGACTCCATGCATCATTCACACACTCACGGAATTCACATCCGCGCCATTCCCGTTCGCCGCTCCAACACGTTCGCTCTCCTCTATCATCATGACCAAAATCTCCACCACAGGAATCGAGACATGCCTCCACAGTCATGGTACACCACTGCGGTGCATAGTGTGACTGGCATTCATAATCCGTTCTCTGATCTTCTTGTAACTTGTTTCTACAGTGATCTTCACAACTCATTCCGTCGTATCCACCATCATCATACCAACAATACTGCTCTTCACATTTCCGGGCTTCCGGACTGTCCGCGGGAATGTCGTGCGCACAGCGTTCATATCCGGTTTTATCGCGACAATCCCAATCCCCCTCACTTCCCCCTGTTCCATCACACTCCCAATACCCACCGGTCACACAGAAACACTGTTGCCCAAACTCCCACTTCTTCTGACCCGGCGTACAGCTGGCCGCTCCGTGCATGCTGGACGAAGACGCGGCTTGTGACTGCACGCTCGACTGCACGGATGACAAGCTCGAACTCGACTGCACAGGGTTCGTCTTCGTCTCACCGGGCTTCACACCAACACTGATACAGCTTTCGGAAGAAACCGAATACCACCCCGCTCCGCTGGGCGGCCAGCTATCGAAGTTCAATATGTACGTTGTATCGCCATTTGCAACTCGTTTCCAACAGAAAGGGTTCAACATCTCTCCAGTATTCACGTAGAACTTACTGCAGAGACCGGTCGTATCTTTCTGCCAGTCCGTCCCCGATGCATCCCAACTCGCATCCACCTTCTTCAGACTGCCATTCTTCGTATTATAGAAACATGCATAAGACGTTGTTGCTGTGCCACCTGTCGTACCGCCGGTTGTTCCTCCTGTGGTTCCTCCAGTGTACCCACCGTCGTATCCTCCTCCCCACGTTTCCGTACACTTCATATTTCCGCTCGCATCGTAGATCGTGCATGGCTGGCCTGATGGACAAGTGCGATATCCCACTGTCGATCCATTCACCATGTAGACATCTTTCCACTGACTACATGAGCTCCCGCCGGCACTTTCACCATATCCACTCTCACAAGAAGACGGCGCGCCGAGAGCGAGATTCTCCGTTGATACAGCAGCTCCTGAAGGGTCTCCTTGATGACAATTTACATAATCCGATTCGCACCATACCGTGTACCCAGGCGCGGCTCCGTTGATCGTCGCATTGGGATAGAAACAATTCTTCATTGTGCTCGCTCCACTCGTATCGGCACTCCCACTGCCATCTGCGCACTCCGATGTCATCGTCGCACTCGGCCAATACTCCCATGCACTACAGACCGTTCCACCACCGGAACCGTCACCCCATGATCCGCCATCCCAATTGCCGCCACTGTCATACCAACAGTACGTCTTGTCACAGTCGCTCATACTTCCATCTCCATTATTAACGCATAAATCGTATCCTGCCTTATCGCGACACGACCATTCGCCACCACTACCTCCTCCGGAACTCATCGCAGCACAGTACCATCCAAACGTATTACACTGAATGTCCGTACAATCGCTCCAGTCCGTCGGTCTGGCCTGACCATTACACGTATCGCCGGACTGTGCCGTCAGACGATGGGAGACGAATGCATTCGCACCCATCAAAACGGCAAGTCCACTCACAACGAGCGTACTCACCATAA
>PFDS01000048.1:9850-9928 GCA_002772605.1 Candidatus Peregrinibacteria bacterium CG10_big_fil_rev_8_21_14_0_10_49_16 | reverse complement strand
ATTGGTCTGGTGGGAACGCGCGAGATGTCTTCGTACGGAAAGCGCGTTGCGGAAGAGTTTGCACGGGCGTCTGTGCAG
>PFDS01000048.1:0-9844 GCA_002772605.1 Candidatus Peregrinibacteria bacterium CG10_big_fil_rev_8_21_14_0_10_49_16 | reverse complement strand
ATAGTAACGGTGAGTGGCCTTGCTGAAGGAATCGATGGCGCTGTTGCAGAAGAATCACTGCATGCAGGCGGGAAAACCATTGCAGCTCTTGGGCATGGACTTGCGATGATTTATCCCAGCAGCCACAAGACATTGGCGAAGAAGATTGTCGGAAGCGGCGGGCTCCTTCTGACAGAATTTCCTCTCGACACCACTCCCGGAAAACACACCTTCCCTGCGCGCAATCGCATCATTGCGGGCTTGTCCCTTGGGACGGTTGTGCTCGAGGCACCAGAGAAGAGTGGGGCAATCATCACGGCAGAGCTGGCACTGGAGTATGGACGGGAGGTGTTTGCCGTACCGGGACATATTTTTGATGAGAACTACGCCGGTTGTCATCGGCTTATCAGTACCGGTCAGGCAAAACTCGTTCACAGTCCGGAAGATGTTCTGCGTGATATCGGTATTGTCTCATCAGGCAGAGGGTCTGCTGTGTCGGCGTACGAACCGCAAAGTCCCATGGAGAGCACCATTCTCGACTGCCTCACGACTATGCCGCAGCCTGTTGATGATATCGTGGGAAAAACAACACTTTCTTCCGGAGATGTCAATTCCACGCTCACTATGCTCGAATTGGCAGGAGCAGCGCAAAACATTGGTGGAGGGCAGTGGGTGAAGAGAGGCTAGGGTAAGAGGCATAAAAATGCTATAATGATAGGATTATGCCTGCACTATGGCACACATTGGCGACCGATGCTGTCATTCAAGAAGCAGGGAGCGATGCACAGCAGGGACTTTCCGATGGGGAAGTTACCAAGCGCAGAGAGCAGTACGGGAAAAACGAACTGAAGCAGGGGAAGAAGATCTCTCCATGGAAAATTCTTCTCGAGCAATTTCAGAATGTTTTGATCGTTATTCTTCTCATTGCTGTGGCTCTTTCTGCAGTACTGGGGCAGGAGCTGGAAGCTATTGCGATTGTGGTCATTGTCCTTTTTGCGGTTTTTCTCGGATTCATTCAGGAGTACAAGGCGGAGCGTGCCATGGAAGCACTCAAGAAAATGACGGCTCCGGAAGCAACAGTCATTCGTGGAGGAAAGGAGCAGAGTATTCCGGCAAGCGAACTGGTGCCGGGAGATATCATTCTCATTGCTACCGGCAGTAAGATTCCTGCAGACGGACGCATCATAGAATCAAGCAACTTCTACGTTGCGGAATCGGTACTCACGGGTGAGTCGAGTGCTGTTGCGAAGTTCACTGGTGTACTTACACAGGAAACCTGTCCGCTCGGTGATCGGACAAATATGGTCTACGGCGGCACAACCGCTACGTACGGTCGGGGAAAGGCGATCGTGACCGCGACGGGTATGCAGACGGAATTCGGGAAAATTGCACAGATGTTGCAGGATGTGGAGCAGATACGCACGCCATTACAGGATAACCTTGACCATGTAGGATCCGTACTTGCCAGGATTGCTTTTGCCATTGTTCTGGTTATTGTGGGCCTTGGGTTGCTGCGTGGCCAGCCGTTTCTGGAAATACTCCTTTTTGGCATTGCTCTGGCTGTAGCGGTTGTTCCTGAAGCGTTGCCGGCAGTTGTCACCATTTCTCTCGCGATTGGCGTGCAACGGATGGTCAAGCGCAATGCACTGATTCGAAAATTGCCGGCAGTGGAGACACTGGGAAGTACGTCGGTGATTTGCAGTGATAAGACGGGAACGCTCACGAAGGATGAGATGACGGTACGGAAGATTTTTTTGATGGCTGTGCCACGTGACGGCGAAGCCGTTTTACGTGGACAGATGATTGATGTCACTGGTGCGGGATATGCGCCGGAGGGAGAGTTTCAGGGCATAGGCACAGGTGATGAGTCACTGCAACAACTTCTCGCTGCCGGAGCGCTCTGTAATGATGCGCACCTTGTACAGGAAGAGGGTAAGTGGAGTATTCGCGGTGATCCGACGGAGGGTGGATTTGTCGTTGCGGCCGCAAAAGCAGGACTCAGTAAAGAAGAACTTGAGAAGAAGTGTCCTCGCATTGATGAGGTTCCTTTCACATCCGAAAGCAAGCGCATGACGACGATTCATGAGAAGGATGGGGGGAAAATTGCCTATGCTAAAGGTGCACCGGAAATTATTGCCGATGCCTGTACACTCTCTCCGGAAGAGAAACAGAAAGTTCTGGATGCGGCGGAGCATATGGCGAAAGACGCTCTTCGTGTTCTTGCTGTCGCTTGCTGTAGAGACGTCCCGGTGGGACGTCTCCCGAAATTTGATCAGGATATGCAGTTTCTCGGTCTCATTGGCATGATTGATCCGCCGCGACCAGAAGTAAAAAAGGCAGTAGACGTCTGTCGCAGGGCGGGAATACACCCCATTATGATTACCGGAGATCATCCTCTTACTGCAGAGGCGATTGCTCGGGAACTGGGCATTCTCACGGACGGCTACGCCGTGACTGGGGAAGATCTGGATGCAATGTCCACCAAGAAGTTCACGGATGTTGTTGAGAAGATTCAAGTCTATGCGCGTGTATCTCCTGAGCACAAATTGCATATCATTACTGCATGGCAGGAGAAGGGGCATGTTGTGGCAATGACGGGAGATGGCGTGAATGATGCACCGGCGCTCAAGAAGGCGAACATCGGCATCGCGATGGGAATCACGGGGACGGATGTCACAAAGGAAGCTGCCGATATGACACTTATGGACGATAACTTCACATCAATCGTGGCTGCCGTCGAAGAGGGGCGGGGCATTTTCGGGAACATCAAAAAATACTTGATGTACCTGCTCTCTGCGAATTTGGGAGAGATTGGCATTGTGCTGGGAGCGACGGTGTTTGGTTTGCCATTGCCATTTACTGCCTTGCAGATTCTCTTCATCAACTTGGCCACGGATGGACTCCCTGCTATTGCGCTCTCTGTGGATCCTCCGGAGAAAGACTTGATGAAACAGAAACCGCGGGATGCGAAGCAGAGCATCTTCACGAAGCCGGTGGTGTCCCTCATGTGTCTGGGAGGGCTCTGGTCCACTATCCTCAATACCGGACTCTTCTGGTGGTTGTTGCAACGTGGAACAGAGCTTTCAAAGGCAATGACAATGATCTTCGTTACACTCGTATTTATCGAACTTTGGAAGGCGTACATCTTCCGTAGTGATCACCGTCCTGTCTGGGAGGGAATATTCAGCAACAAATGGCTCAATCTCTCCGTGCTTGCCGGCATTCTTCCACTCGTTGCTGTCGTGATTGTTCCTGTCCTGCAACTGCCATTCAGAACAGTGTCTCTTTCTCCGAGCGAGTGGCTTCTCCTTGCAGCTCTCGCAGCCACCACCGTTCCAGTGGTGGAAGTAGGAAAGTGGGTGGTGAGACAGAGTGTGTAGAGCTTATGAGAGAGTGTTGGCGGCGTTGATGATCTCGTGGAAGTGTTTCGGCTCAAGGGAGCAGCTGCCGACGAGGAGGCCGTCGATGTCCGGGTGACTCAGAAAGTCTTTCGCATTCATACCTGTCACGGATCCGCCGTAGATGATGCGAACAGATGTGCGAATGTCTTCTAGGAGCAGCCTGCGCATGAAGGCATGCACTTCCTGTGCATCGTCGGGAAGGGCATTGAGTCCTGTGCCGATCGCCCATATAGGCTCGTAGGCGATGGTGATGGATTGATGGTAGTTCTTCAGAAGAGAAAGTTGTTGTTCGACAATATGTTCCGCCTTGCCAATGTCGCGATCCTTCTTCTGTTCGCCGACGCACACGATGGGGTGGAGACCTGCTTCTAGTGCGGCAATCACTTGCTCAGCAGCAAAGTCGTCTGTTTCACTGTGGTACTTTCGTCTCTCACTGTGACCGCAGAGCACGTACGTACAACCGAGTTCTTTGAGCATAGCCATGCTCATATCGCCGGTAAATGCTCCTGCGGTTTCCGGCCGGGCACACTGTCCACCAACAGTGAGTTTTGCATCGATGCAGTGCTTGATGTATCCATGCGGAGGGAATACCACAACATCTATTCCAGCTTCTGGTCGATAGGGAGAATCCTTCGCATCCCACCCTGCAGGGGGCAAGTGCATCTTCCAGTTGGCACAAATGAGTGGGCGACGCATGCATAGAGTATACATTGTCTGAACCATGATGTGCTTGATGAAAGGATGATCGTGATTTCTATAATCAAGTTCATCTTTATAATCCTATAAATCAAGGTTCAGACAATGTAAGATGAGAGAGATGAAAATTGTCCTCGCTTCCGACCATGCCGGCTTCGCACTCAAAGAAGTAGTGAAGGCACACCTTCACACACAAGGGTATACTATCGTTGATGTCTCATCGGAATTCGTCGAAGATGATGATTATCCACCGGTGATTCGCAAAGGGTGTGAAAAGGTGCTCAAAGAAGATGCCATTGGCATCATCTTCGGTGGCAGCGGCAACGGAGAGGCCATAGTTGCCAATAAAATAAAAGGCATTCGCGCAGCTGTCTGTTGGAATGAAGAAATCGCGCGTTTGGCTCGTGCACACAACGATGCAAACGTCATGAGTCTTGGTGGGAGATTTATTGATGAAGAGCTAGCCAAAAAAATGGTGAATATCTTTCTGTCTACAGAGTTTGAAGGTGGTCGACACAAAAAACGTGTTGATGCTATAGAATAGTTTCTATGATTATTGCACTATCAATTCTGTCGGCAGACCTCTCTCACCTGCAGGATGAAGTGGATACCATCGAACAGCACGCGGACTGGTTGCAGATCGATGTCATGGATGGACACTTCGTGCCGAATTTGAGTTTTGGTGCGCCGGTGATCAAGAATCTCAAGACGAAGCTGTTACTTGATATTCACCTCATGGTCGAGAATCCCGAAGAGCGTGTTGAGGAATTTTTGGCCGTTGGTGCCAAACATATCACTTTTCATGCGGAAGTGACCGACCCCGAAGAGCGCAGTGCGCTTATTGCGGCAATTCATGACGGAGGGGCGACTGCAGGCATTGCAATCAATCCAGAGACGCCGGTAGAGCACATCGAAGGCGTGCTTCCTGATGTGGATCTTATTCTCATCATGTCTGTCGATCCGGGATTTGGAGGGCAGAAGTTCATGACGTCCGTACTCGACAAAGTCCGTGTGATTCGGGGGCAGTATCCTCGTTTGATGATCCAGGTGGACGGTGGCATTGATGACCAGACGGCAAAGCAGTGCACTCTGGCCGGAGCGAATAACCTGGTGTCGGGCAGTTTCATTTTCGGCGCCAAAGACCGAGTGGCAGCCATTGCTTCTCTGCGTGGAACATGAAAGAAATTCGCATCATTCTCGGTATCATCATCGCGGGACTTCTTTTTGTATATGCCTTCTTTATCCTGACAGGAAAGCAGTGGGATGGCAAAAAGGTCCTCACGCTCATAGGCCCTGATGATCAGAGCATAGATGTTCGTATTGAGGTTGCCAGTGATCCGGCTCTGCGTTCACTGGGTCTCATGAACCGTACGGAACTTGCAGAAGATGCTGGAATGCTCTTTGTGTTCGATTATCCGCAGGTGTTGACATTCTGGATGAAGAACACGCTCATTCCTCTGGATATTCTCTTCTTCGATGAAGAGGGGAACTTCGTTGGTGCGAAAACCATGGAGCCTTGCACAATCGAAAACTGTCCAACCTACTCCTCAGAAGAGGAAGCGAGGTACGCATTAGAGTTGAACAAAAATTTTGTTCAAGAGAACGGTATTGGCAAGGGGTGGAAATTTTCTATGAAGTAGTCTAAACCGAAGATGACACAGGTTGACTTCGTGCTAACCGGGTAGTCCGTGTCGTCTGCGATTCAGATATTCAACGTGCTGCAAATTGCTTCACGACGCTGCGGGTCATGGATTCCACCGGTGCGTAGTTGTCGGTGAGCAGGGCGTACTGGTTCCAGTGTATGGAAGTTTCATCTACGACTTTTTCGCAGAGGTCTGCAAAAATTTCTGCTTCCATGTCGCGCACTGTCGAGGAACAGACATCAATCGGTTCACTGTCTTTCCTGCCAAAGAACATCACATGTTGAATGTCACTTGACTCTGGATCATCAAGAGCGAAGAAGAGATGGTTTGGAAAAGCCGCGCGAAATGCTTTCATCTCTGATACAACGAGCGAAGGTGCATCTTCACCGAGAATGCCGAAGAAATTGCCGATGAAGACACCCCCGTCGTTGAGCTTGCTGTAGACGAGATCGAAGAATTCCTTCGTGGTCAGGTGGGCAGGAATAGAGAAGACGGATTGATACGCGTCACCGTAGATGAGGTCGTAGGTGTTTTCTGTGTCATGCAGAAACCGTCTGCCGTCAGCGATGATATTGTGCAGCCTCTTGTGATCCTTCACGGAGAAAAACTGTTTCGCAATAGTGAAGAGTGTCGGTTCGATTTCTGTCACGTCCACGATACTGTCATCAATACTCCGTACGATTTTGTAGGGCATGGTGTAGGCGCCGCCCCCAATGAAGAGGGCGCGTTGCAGATTTGCCGAAGCCAATGTGTAGAGAGGCAAGTATGTTGTGTACTGAAATACGTGTTCATCCGGCGCGTCGAGAAATTCCGCGGAGGAAAACGTACGGTCCTGCAGGAGGTAACGCACCGGGCGCCATTCTCGTATTCCGTCTGTAACAGTAATGCGTTCGTAGATGCCGTCCTGAACGATCAGGTGCTCTGCTTCGCGTAACGTTGCAACGGTGTGCGCCCACGAGTTCCCAATGAGGATAATGAGCAAGATACCTATGGCAATCCAGTTTTTATGGTGCAGGAGGTACCAGCCAAGGAGTCCCAATGCGCAGAGAAATATCCCTACACCAAAAACAATTTCCCGTACGCCGAAGAGGGGGATGAGGAGAAATCCTGTCAGGAGACTGCCGGTAATGCTGCCGACTGTTCCGAAGCAGAAGACGTTTCCTGCCGCTCGTCCCACATACGTTTCCCCCAGTGAACTTTCGACGAGTTTGACAGCAAGTGGCGAAAGAAAGCCCAGCAGGAGACACGGAGGACCAAACAAGAAGAGTGAGATGAAGAGGGGTCCCCATGTCAGTGGCATGTAAAAGCCCAGATGCGGGAGAAGGAGGACGGTTAAAATGTGCAGTAGGAGTGTACTCACTCCTCCGAAGAAGATGAGAGAAAAGAAAACATGCGTATGTGGCTTTGTATCTGCCAGTTGTCCACCGTAATAGTATCCCAAGCTGAGTGCGGCGAGCACGATACTGATCACGCTCGAGAACGTATAAATGGTATTTCCAAAGTAGGGTGACAGAATGCGCAGAGCGGCGACTTCGATGACTAAAATGGATCCTCCGGTGCAGAAGATAGTGGCAAGAAGGAGACGTGGAGAAAGGTGTTTAGCAGACATAAGGGGTGACACACGAGTACAGTTTGTTACCATAGTACCATGCATTCCTTCGAATCTCTTCGTGCATACCTTCCATCCACGCTTGATCGTACAGACTTCACGCATCTTGGGAAAAAACTAGAAGGCAAAGTACGCGATGTGTATGTTCAAGAAGACAAACGTATTCTCATTGCCACAGACAGGCAGTCTGCGTTTGATGTGCAGTGGTGCACAATTCCTCTGAAAGGACAGGTGCTCAATCAGGTGAGTGCATGGTGGTTCCATCAGGTGGAAGATGTCATGCCCAATCATGTGGTGAGTGTGCCTGATCCCAATGTAACAGTTGTCAAAAATTTACAAATGTTACCTATGGAGATTGTTGTGCGTGGGTATATCACGGGATCCACCAATACGTCCGCTTGGGTGAATTACGAGAAGGGCATGCGTACTATGTGTGGGAACCAGTTGCCCGATGGACTGCGAAAACATGAAAAACTCAAAAACCCTATTCTGACACCGACCACAAAAGCCGAAGAAGACGAGCTGATCAGTCCAGAGCAAATTCTTAAACGAGGACTTGCAACGCAGGCGCAGTGGGAGGAGATCGCGTACCTTGCGTTCAAGCTCTTCGCACGCGGGCAGTACCTTGCGTCGAAGCGAGGACTGATACTTGTTGACACTAAGTACGAAATGGGTCTTGATGAACATGGAGGGATTGTTCTGGCAGACGAAGTGCACACGCCAGATTCTTCCCGATACTGGGTAGAGTCCACCTACGAAGAACGTTTTGCATCAGGAAAAGATCCAGAGAGCCTTGACAAAGAGTTCTTTCGGTTGTGGTTGCGTGAGCAGGGATACCAGGGAGGTGAGAAGAAGCCTGAAGTCACCAATGACATCCGTCTGCAACTGGCTGCTCGGTACATTGATCTCTACGAGCGAATGACGGGTGAGAGGTTTGAGCTGCAGGGGGTTAGGGAGAGGGGCGTTGAAGAACGTATCCGAAGCAGCCTACAAGTATACGAAGTGCCTGCATCAGCGAGGATATAACGGGTCGGAAACTGGTTGACAGAAAAAGAAATTCTATTCTTTTTTAAGAGTAGTGAATTGAGCCTGAGTGGAAAATTTGCTATAATTACTAGATTTAACACCCACAAAAACACAGACATGAGCCTGAATATCATTCCACCAATACCGCAGTTCAAAGAGATGCAACGTCTGGTTGAAGATGGTGAACTTCAGGCAGAAGCGTTTACGTCCAAAGAAGACAGGATTGCATGGATGAAGGAGTTGCTGAGGAGCACGGAGTACCTTCTGCTCAGCAAAGAAGAAAAGGGGATCATCCGTCAGTACATTCAGGCGGTCACAGGATACTCGCGCGCACAGATGGCAAGGCATATCACGACATGTACGCGTGAGGGGGGAATGGAGGTGGTGCAACTTGGTGACGGGGATCGCTTTCGAACATTTCCCCGCCTCTCTTTTGAGAGCCGTCGCTCACTCGCGTTGGGGGTTATGGTGGTTGCTCTCTTGGTTGGTGGTGGAGCGACGCTTGCCAATCGGTGGACAGCAACTGCACAGCCTGAGGCTCATGAGCCTCAGGATCCCCAAATTGTCTACTTGGAACGTGATTTCGAGCCTTTTCGGACGAACACAAGTACAGTGAACACTGTCGAGCGTGTGACCGAACGCATCGTACAGGTCACAGAGCGAACGCGACGTTCCCGACCGCGTGATCAGCTTCCTGAAGTAGTACGTCATTTTCCTGAGCGGGAGGTTGCACCAGTCCAGCAGTCTGTGTTGATTGCATCCGGGCCACAGTGGCTTCGTGAGCTTACAGCCGGTGCTCGGGAGGGGCAGCATCTGACATTTTACAACGGAGAGTTAGTATGGCGTTATACCACTCCACCGGTCGTGCGTGTCAGTGGTGGCGGAGGGGGCGGATATTCGCCTGTACGTCGTGGAGGAGGAAGCGGCGGGCCGAACGAATCGAGTGACGGAAGGTTGGAGAAACACGATCATCAAAACGATGACACAGGCGGCCAACTGGCGATAAACGGAGCAACATTTGGAACCCTGGTGACAAGTCGCGGCGGAACGGGGCTCTCCTGGTATTCCACCGGTCACTTGCTGGTGGGAACCTCCACCGGTTCGCTGCGTACTCTGGAGTTAGGGTCGAATGGCCAGGTCCTTACTGTTTCGAATGGCGGTGTGGCATGGGGAAGTGCGGGAGCTGGCGACTTGACGCAGTCTGCTGCAGACGACCGCTACGTCAACACCAGTGGCGACACCATGACCGGATCTCTGACAGTTCATGGAACGATATCCGGATCAACCCTCTCCGGAGCATACGTCAGCGCAGAGAGAGTCCACGCCAGTACCTCTATTACCTCCTCCGGAACACTCTCTGTGGACGGTGCGGCTGTTCTTGCCTCCACGCTTTCTGTTTCTGGGAATATCACCCTCAACGGCGTCACCTACACTTTCCCCTACAGTGATGGCACGGCAACAGGGAAAGTCCTCAAGACCGATGGTGCGGG
>PFDS01000050.1:2744-4117 GCA_002772605.1 Candidatus Peregrinibacteria bacterium CG10_big_fil_rev_8_21_14_0_10_49_16 | reverse complement strand
TGTCACGAATGTGACTGCTATTCAGAACAACTTCGCAACCAACACAACATCTGTCACCCTTATTGCCGGTGACGGTCAGAATAACCAGAATGTTGTTGTCAATAACAATGCTGCTGCAAATGCTGACCAGGATGTAGATGCTGACGCATCCAACACGGCAACTACAACGCAAACTGGTGGTGCTGGTGACCAGCATAACCAACAGGCAGGCACCGAAGCCGATGCTGAAGTGAATGCGGGGGTGGGTCAGACCAATGGTTCACTGAATGCGACTGGCATTACGCAGGTTGCAGGAAGCGGTCAGGCAACGCAGGATGCGAACGTGGATCAGAACGGCGTTTCTGATGCTGATCTTGATGTTGATGCAAACGCAGAAAACAATTTGGATAGCACGACATCCCAGACCACTGGTGACGGTGACAACCACAACCAGGATGCGTGGACGAGTGCTGGTGCGCTTTCCGGTCTTGAAGTAGGTCAGTTGAATAGTTCGCTGAACCTCTTTGGCGTTTCGCAAAGCGGTGGTGATGACCAGGCTGCGCAGAATTCCGACAACAGCCAGAACGCAGCAGCTGATGCTGATGCTCTCGTCGGCAACGATGCTTCCAATGCTGTGACCACGGACCAGGAGACGGGTTCTGGTGATGAACACAACCAAGAGGCAGGCACGAGCGTACTTGCTGGTGCTTTGACTACTTTTGGTCAGGCGAATATCGCTGGCAACATTGGTGATGTGTCACAGGAAGGAAGTGACCAGGCTGTACAGAGCAGTGATAATGAACAAGCTGCTTCGGCAAATGCCGATGCGGAAGTGAGTACGGACGCAAGTAATGACGTACACACGGAGCAGTCGACGGGTGAAGGCAGCGAGCACAATCAAGTTGCTTCGACTGATGCTGGTGCAAGCGCACTTACTACAGCAGAACAACTGAATGGCTCAGCCAATATTCTTGCTGTAAGTCAGATCGGTTCAGATCAGGCTGCGCAGAATTCCGACAACAGCCAGAACGCTTCTGCTGAAGCCGACATGGACATTGGTACTGATGCGTCGAATGATCTCGGCAGCTCTACCATCCAGGTGTCCGGCAGTGGCGACAACCACAATCAGGAAGCTGCAACAGATGCCGAAGCAGAAGCACTGACTTCTGCCGGCCAATTGAACGAATCTGCCAACATACTCGGAGTGGTACAGATCGGAGGAGATTTGGCAGCGCAAAGCAGTGATAACAGTCACAGCGCGTCTGCGGATGCAGACTTGGATATCGATACTGATGCGTCGAATGATATTCACACCGCACAGACAACCGGTGAAGGCGATGACCATAACCAGGGTGCATCGACAAATGCGGGTGCAGGTGCATTTGCAGAAGTTT
>PFDS01000050.1:2513-2733 GCA_002772605.1 Candidatus Peregrinibacteria bacterium CG10_big_fil_rev_8_21_14_0_10_49_16 | reverse complement strand
CTCGGCGGCGACAATGCCGCTCAAGGAAGCGACAATGCTCTTGGTGCTTCTTCAGAGGCAGACATGGACGTCGATGTAGACGCTGACAATGACATCGGCGACACGACCGTCCAGGTGTCCGGCAGTGGCGACAACCACAATCAGGAAGCTGCAACAGACGCTGAAGCTATCGCTGCAGGCACAGCCAGCCAGGACAACGACTCCGCAAATGTGAACGTTG
>PFDS01000050.1:1965-2490 GCA_002772605.1 Candidatus Peregrinibacteria bacterium CG10_big_fil_rev_8_21_14_0_10_49_16 | reverse complement strand
TCTCGACCTCGATGTAGACGCTGACAACGACATTGAAACGGTACAGGTCACAGGTGAAGGCGATCAGCACAACCAGGAAGCTGCAACAGACGCTAACGCAGTTGCTGGCGGTGAAGCAGTACAAACGAATGATGCAGTGAACGCACTGCTTGTAACTCAGGAGGGTACTGGCAATGCAGCGCAGAACGCTTCAGCCAACCTGAATGCTGATGCTGATGCTGATCTCGACCTCGATGTGGATGCTGATAATGATGTCCACACCGAACAGTCCACAGGTGAAGGCGATCAGCACAATCAAGCTGCTTCCACTGATGCACACGCTGATGCGAATGCAGGTGCTCTGCAGGATAACAGCGCAGAAAACGATGTTGAAATGGCTCAACTCTGCGATGGTCCGGTGTGCGCTCAGGGTATGGAAGCAAATCCGGAAGCGAATGCTGAGGCTGATATGGACGTCGATGTTTCTGCAAGTAATGATCTTGGAAGCACAACGTCACAGACGTCCGGTAGTGGCGACAACCACAA
>PFDS01000050.1:0-1956 GCA_002772605.1 Candidatus Peregrinibacteria bacterium CG10_big_fil_rev_8_21_14_0_10_49_16 | reverse complement strand
ACCGTCAACCTCAATGAAGTTTGTATCGGTGTCGTCTGTGCGCAGTACATCAAGGCAGATCCCATCGCAAACGCTGATGCTGACCTCGATGTTGACACTGCTGCTGAAAACACCAGCACCACGAGCCAGGCCACTGGTGACGGTGACAACCACAACCAGAGTGCTGGTACCGACATGGCAGCTGAGAACGACACAGAAGTTGGTCAGGACAACAGTGCAGAGAATGAAGTGACTCTCTCTCAACACTGTGAAGGTATCGTCTGCGCGCAGTACGTTGAGACTGCACCGGTAGCGAATGCCAATGCTGATGCTGATGTTGACTCTTCTGCAAGCAATGACGTCGACAATTCACAAGTTTCCGGTGAAGGAGACAATGTGAACCAGGAACTCAACAATGACACGTCTGCTGCTAGTGACACTGCTGTGAACCAGGGCAACACGGCCAAGAACAAGATTAATGTTGCACAGACCTGTGACAGCATCGTGTGTGCACAGGGTACAGATGTTCTTCCGCAGGCTTCTGCTGTTGCAGGACTGGATGTTGATTCCGACTCCAGCAACACGGTGAATAACACCCAGACCTCTGATACTGGTGACAACCACAATCAAGTTGCGAACACAGAAGCAGACGCTGCAAACGACACGAACGTTGGTCAGTCCAATACGGCTGACAACGAGGTGAATGTACTGCAGGACTGCTCTGGGCCAACGTGTGCACAAGGTGCAAATGTTGAAGCGGATGCTACCTCTGAAGCTGACTTGCATGTGAATACCGATGCTTCTAACGAAGTCATCAACGATCAGACAGCTGGTGATGGTGATAACCAGAACCAGGCAGCTGACACGAGTGTCAGCGCTGTCAACGACACGACAGTTAGCCACGAGAACTCTGCTGACAACGACATTAACGTTGAACAGACCGGTGGAGACACATCCAACCAGTCTGCAAACGTTGATGCAAACGCTACGTCGACATCAAGTTTGAACATCAATACCGGTGCTTCAAACACGGTGACGACAACGCAGGACTAAGAAGAGTCTGTAGTGGAATACAAGAAAGAGGCAGGGAAACCTGCCTCTTTTCTTTTATACGTTGTACGTGGTTTACAGGAAGATACCGTGTCCGCGGAGACAGCGCTTGTAGTAGGCTTCGTAGTCGCTGCGGAGGTACATATTCTTCTTGATGAGGTTTTCGTACTCCTCCTTCTGTTTCCAATCCGTTGTGGACTCAGCTTTGTTCTTCAGAAGAATGCGTGAGTTGTGCGATGCTTCACTTGTACATTGTGCGTTGACGCGGATAGGGCGGATTGCCTGCCAGTACACGACAATGAGTACGAGTGCTGCAATGAGAAGAGCAAACTTGTTTTTTCGTGTAAAACTTTTGACTTGGTTTGCTGTGCTCGCAAATGAGCGTTGATTGAAATGGCTGTCCATAGCGATGAAAGGAGGAGTATGTAAAAAATGTTTTACATATCATGAATATACTAGAAAAAATAGTCAATATATTTCATAATATATGTTTTTGGGGTCATATTTCTCTTGTTTTAGCCACTTTTTTTTATGTGCTCAATAGAGAATGTCGTATACTACGTGCTCATTCTATGCGACGTTTTCTTTCTGCCACCGCTCTCTTCGCTCTTCTTCTCCTTCTGTCGCAAGGGACAGTGGCTAGCGTATATATTCCTTTTTCTCACAAAGAGGAGACAGATCGATTCATTCTGCTCTTTGATCATGCTCCTTATCGCACAGAAATACAGCGAGTCCGTGCGTTGGGTGCGCGTATTCATCATCAGTTTCACCTTCTTCCGGCGCTCTCCATAGAACTTCCGCCCCAGGCTGTAGAGAGTCTCTCTGTCCTGGGTGTGCAGATATTTCCGGATCAGCGCGTCCATGTATTTTTGAGCGACAGTGTGCCGCAAATTGGCGCGGATACGGTACAGGGGTTGGGAGTTGACG
>PFDS01000024.1 GCA_002772605.1 Candidatus Peregrinibacteria bacterium CG10_big_fil_rev_8_21_14_0_10_49_16 | reverse complement strand
GCGGAAACTAAGCAGGTTAGTCAAAACAGTTGTCGTGTCGGACTTGAGTAAACGTATGTACCTGGATCTGGGATGGAGAGAGGAAGATATCGCTGTCATTGTGAATGGAATCGATATGAACAGATTTCAGAAGACAGAAAATCGAAACACTCCCTATCACCTACCACCTACCACCTACCACCTAGGTTGCATTGCCCGTCTCTCTCCCGAGAAAGGCGTGGATTTGCTCATCAAGGCAGTACGAGATATCCCAAACGTACAACTGACCATTGTCGGAACCGGTAAAGACGAAGAACACATACAGAAACTCGCACGGGAGTCACCTGCAGATATTACCGTTTTGCCGTCTGTGCCGGATGTCGGCGCTTTCTATCACTCTCTCGATCTCTTCGTCCTGCCGTCGCCGGAACACGACCCCTGCCCTCTCGCCCCTATCGAAGCCATAGCCTGCGGTGTGCCAACGATTCTCACAGATGCCTGTGGAACTGCTGAGTATGTGAGCACAGAGGCATTGGTTGTAACAGCGGGATCAATAGAAGCGCTTAGAGATGCTATACGAAAAGTTATCAGTGGACAGTGGACAATAGACAAAGAACGTCTGCAACAAGTCGTGAGGCAGAAATTTGGATTTGAGAGGATGATTGGGGAGTATGAACAACTCTTGATATAATACCTCCCGTGCTTTTTCGTCTCATTCAGAAATATACGCCACTTGTTGTCCTACTTTTTCTTGCGTTTTCTCTCTTTTGGAAAGGCGGAAAAACACTCGAGGTCACTTGGGTCCTCGTGGCGGTAGCATGGCTCTGCACGACTGCATATTGGTCGAAGAGGAAGATGGAAAGGGATTTTGTTCCCCCTCTGATCTGGCTCTGCCTCATGCTCTTCACTCTCTGGACCGGACTGAGTCAACTCGTTTCTGAAACAGCAAACTACGGATTAGATGAAGTGTTTCGTGCAGGATCACTGACACTCATCTACTTCTGGGCTGCGCGGGAGTGGCGGGCTGAAGCCGGTACCTTTCGTACACACCTCTTTCGCGTTCTCACATTCTCTACGCTACTTGCCGCATGCATTGGTGTAGGCGTCTACCTGTTTCAACCCGTTGAACGATTTGTCGGCACATTCCTCGACTGGCGATTCCATACTGACTACTTTCCAAACAGTTGGGCAGAATACGTGTTGCTTACGTGGCCACTCGTTTGTTGGTGGTTTTTGAAGCAAGCAAAAACACGCATCGAAACATTGCTTGTAATCGTCTGTGAAGGATTCCTGCTCAGCACATTCTTTTTGAGTTTCTCCCGTGGTGCCCTGGTGGCCTTTGTAGGGCAGCTTCTGCTTCTCATGCTTCTTTTCCGCCTACATACACAAACATCGATGCGCGCAGTACAAAAAGCACGCTGGAAGCGCACGCTGCTTGTCAGTAGCGGCATCGCTCTCGTAAGTGCACTTCTCTTTATAGCGATCAACGACGCACGAAGCACGTTCCACCCGGTACAAGATATCACGGATAAAGTCACATTCACCGCAGCAGAAGGAACTTCTTCGATATCAGAACGTCAACAATTCTGGAAGCAAGCTCTGGAACTTGCAACAGAGCGGCCGCTCTTTGGGTGGGGACCGTACAGTTTCCGCTTCGTGCAAACACGTGTACAAGACGCGGTGTTCGCCACGTCCGATCACCCGCATAACTGGTTCCTCAAGCTTGCTGCGGAACGCGGATTCGTCGTCGCCCTCCTCATACTTTGCGTCCTCTTGATCCTGTACACGCCTGTTGTACGATCACTCTGGCGACAGAAGATCCCGAAGAACAAACCTCCCGAATATCACATCCCACTCATCGTTGGACCACTTGGTCTCATTGCCCATGTGCTGGTCGATTACAATCTACAATTCGTTGGTATCGCTTTTGTCTTCTGGATTCTCTTAGGCGTGTTCACTGCAACACATGCAGAAGGGAGAAGTCGTCTTCGGTGGGACCACCCGACAATGCGACGAATTGTGTGCATAGCAGAAGTGACACTTGCCTCTCTACTTCTCATTCTCGCAATTGTAGAAGGTCGCTACCTCATCCTCTCTTCACTTGGGCGACACGCAGAAGCTCGCAACGACATCGAAACCGCACTCCATTGGTATAACCAAGCACGTCACGAGTACTTCAGTCGTGACCTGCATGTAAGCCGCGCACACTTGCAAGAACGTCTTGGCGAATTTGGCCACGCACAAGGTGCTATCGATACGTACCTCACGCGTAACATGCACGATGCGCGCGCATGGCTGCGTAAAGGGGATATTGCCACTCATCAACACAATGTCGGCGATGCAATGTTCGCATATGAACAGGCATTCCGACTGGGCAAGTGGAATCACCTCGGCGCACTCCGCGGCATTCTGCAAGTTCTCCTTAAAACAAAGGATGATAAAACAATCGCCGTGTGGACAGAGCGCGCTCAGGGCATTCTTCCTCACTATCTCGAAGCCATTACACGCAATACGCACTTCATCACTCTCACACCCAATGTAGAAGAGTTCCTCACTATTACACTCTACATGTCACGCATCGACCCTGAGAATGCACCAAAGTACGAGGCAATGGGCGCAAAGGCAGATCGCGAAGCACGCGAAGAGCGTGAGAGGATGAAAGCAAGACCGGTGGGAAGACTATGGTAAAAGGAAACGCCCATCCCCATACAAAATATCCTCCGTCGGATGTCTGTAGAGCGGAGACTTCAGGCGTTTCTGATCGAAGACATGGCCGAGAAGACCAATGCTGCGACCAAGGGCGAAGAGGCCATTCAAGTATCCGACATCAAAGAAACCCTCACGCACATCTTCGGGTAACTCCGGAAGAAGAACGTCAATGAGCGTCACTGCAATCACGCCATCGACATTGAGAATGAGGTTCGGTTTTTTGCTCGTCGTAATCTTTTCGACGTCGAGTGCATAGTTCGTAAGAGGAAGATCTTCCCATTGTTTCTTTACAAAATCCAGAAGCGCGGTCACGCGTGTATCAGGATGATGAACGGTTTTCACCTTATGCCCGATACCGGGAATGCGCTCACCTTTCTCTTTCATCTCACTCACAAAGTCATTCGGTGAAAGCCCCCGACTCTGTGCGTCATAAAATGCACGCGCAGCACTGTCCACTGCACCGCCAAACCGCGGACCAATTGTGAGAAGTCCGCTACAGAGCGCATCAATCGCATCTTTCCCCGCGCTTGCAGCCACAATGGCATTGTGCGCACCGGCCACAGCCGGACCATGATCAGCAACAGCACAGAGAATCATTTCGAGATACTTCAGTGTTCGCGGAGACAGATCCGTCTTCCACCAGAGCTTCGCAAGTACAGGCAGCAACGTTCCGTCAGTAATGTACTCTGCAATTGGTCGGTCACCGTACGTTGATTCTTCGCCGTTGTCCGAACTGATCGTGCACTGAAAATGCGTATGACGTCGATCAGTCGGAATATTCGGAACGATAGGTTCTGCCATACGTGTAATGTTACCTTTACTTTTCAGCATACGGTAGACGTTTTCTATGGTTTCCGGCAACTCTTCAAAAGAGGAAGGAACGTACGCACCAGCACCTTTTAGGATCATATTTTTAACTTCCGCAGTCTCTGCGATGCTTGCGGCAAAGGCTCCGGCATGACCGAATTGGACGTCTTTGGGAAAGTGTGCCGCAGACGTGCCTGACACCCAAGCAACAAGAGGCTTTTTGATTCGTCCGTCCTTGAGTGCCCCTGCGATCTCTTCTTCTTCGCGTCCGCCAATTTCACTGAGCACCACATGAAACTTCACATCAGGGTTGTGCTCAAAGCGCAGGAGATGCTCGAGCAAATGCGATCCGGGGTAGCGATCTCCGCCAATGGCAACACCTTCGACGATTCCATCTGCATGTTTCGCAATCGTGCGGTACATCTCATTGCTCATTCCTCCGGACTTTCCAACGTATCCGACAGACCCTTTGCGGTGCAGTTTGCTCTCGATGAAGTGTTCTGTACTTCCACCGGCATCCCCGATGCGAAATGCGCCGGCTGTTAGGGCACCGACAGTGGCAGGGCCTATGAGAATAGTGTCATGGTGACATAAGGAAATCCACCCCCGTACATCCCTCTCCGGCACACCCTCTGCAATCGTTGCAATAATACGGTACTTGCGTTCAATTGCCTCCTTCACAACAGCTCCTGCACTGCGTAGTGAGGCAAAGTTCACGATCACATCAGCATCGTTATACTTCTCCTGTGCATCCTGCAGTGACCGGAATACCGGAAGCAAAAACTCATCTTTCCCGTAGAACACTTTCTCCGGCACACCGCTGTTGGGATCCACCACCCCAGCAACACTCGGGCGCCGTCCGCAGATGTAGTCGAAATCCAGCATGCGCTGAATGGAGACAGACTTCCGTCCGTACACAATGGCCGTCGTCTGGTCGGTAAACAATGTGCTCATGCAGTAACAGGAGAAGATTTCTGAACGCCCAACTCCTTTACTGCCTGCTCCACCACGCTCGTCATCGCCACCTCTGCACCGTGTGTTTCACACGCAATACCCAGTCGATCACACGCTTCCTGCAAGAGTTGTAATCCTTCCACATCATTCGGTCCTGCGCGTCGCACGTAGATCTTAATGTTGCGCATCTTGTCCTGATACTTCTCAAATGCGCGAATAACACCTGTGAATGTTTTTTTGATATCAGTGAAGTTGGCAATGCCGCCGCCGATAATGAGGGCCTTCTTTATTATCCCCTCCCCTGCCCCTCCCTCAGGGAGGGGAGAAGCGGAAGTCATCAACTCCAAAATGTTCTTCGTATACTCCTCCATCTCATCCGTACTCGGATTCCCGGACCACTCACCATAGTTTGCCAATTCCTCTGCGGGAGCCAGATTCGTAATCGCATCGGCGTAGATAATCGATGCGCCGCCTCCCGCAACCATCGTCCAGATACGCCCTTTGGGATTGAGCAGTACGAACTTCAGCGAGCTCCCCGTGCGGTTATCGAGTTCATGAATGGCTTTCTCTTGTAGCGATAATTCCGTACCAAATCCGTCAGGAATATCCCAAGTGCCCCATGTGTTTTTCTGTCGATAGGCTGCGGCACTGTCCACGCGGCACACCGCATCAAGGAGATACACTCTCCCACTCTCGTATACAAGCGGATTGATTTCGAGATATCCGAGATCGCACGTGCGGAAGATGTGAAGAAGACCACGAATCGTATCGTGCAACTCTTTCGGTGTCACCCTGAGCTCATCGAAAGATGGCTCCTTCTCAAGTGCAACCGCAATCCTGATCACAGAGTCACCTTGATCCTCAATCTCCACTCCACCCTTTTTAGAAAAGAGCACAACATCTCGGTCACGATCACAGGTGAATGCGAGGTAATACTCTTTTTTATGTTCGATATACGGCTCAATGATGAAGTGATTGATCACTCCACGCTTTCCGTCGATTTCTATCTCTTTCCCTCTGAGAGAATCCACCCACTGCCTCGCTTCTGCTTCACTCTCCGCCACTTTGACATACCCACGCTTTCCTCGCTTTCCGAAGAGCTCATCCACCTTCGCCACACACTTGCCAACATCCGTCTTCTCAAGGAAAAATTCGGGTTTCCCGGGACCTACCCACTGTGTATGGATTAGTTCTTTAGCCTGTACTTCACGGATAGGTTTCTGGGCCATGGTATGCCGAATTTTAGCATACCTACTACTACTGCACCATATGAACGGTTCTGGTTGGGAAGGCGAATGTAATGCCTTCTTTCTCGAATCTCTCTGTTAGTGCCAAATTGATCTCCTGTTGTGTGTCCATGAAGATATTGTAATCACCGGAAGTGACGTAGAAGACAACTTCAAACACCAAACTGGACTCGCCAAATTTCTGAAAATGCACACGGTCGATATCTGCATGTTCAGCCTTGCCAATAATCTCATGCACCATGTCCGGGATAGCGCCCAGTTTTTTCACAGACGTGTCGTAGGTGACGCCGAAACTGAACACCACCCTGCGCCTTTGCATTTTTCGAAAGTTCTGTACCCGACTGTTGGTAAGTTCACTGTTTGGAATGACAAGTTCCTCCCCCTGCAGCGCCTGAATGCGCGTGGTCTTTAAGCCCACATACTTCACCGTTCCCATGTCCTGCCCAACAATGATGAAATCCCCCACTTCAAATGGTCGGTCGACATAGAGCGAAAATGAACTGAACAGGTCCGCAAGAATATTCTGCACAGCAAGCGCAATGGCAATGCCGCCGATTCCCATTCCTGTAATAAGTGACGTGACATTAATACCAAGGTTGCTCAGCACAAGCAGTAATCCCACAGACCAGAGTCCAAAACGGATGAGAAAGCGTAAGAACTTCGGTGCTGCCTCTCCATCACCCGTCTTCATGACAAACTTTGTAATACAGAGTTCCAAAATGCGCTCTGCCAGCGTAATTGCTTGCACAGTAATCACAATAAGCGCAACTGCATCAATGATTCTCTGTACAACGGAAGGGAGAATGAGCACACGTGATGCAATTGCCAGTGCAACAGCGGCAAAAAATGCGGTTCGAAGTGATGACAAGAACTCGACGATCATGTCATCCACTTGTGTTTTTGTTTTCTTTGCAAGTTTCTGCATGCGTCCAATGAGAACTGCCTGTACGACACGACACACAACAACCACGGCAACAAGCAAAGCAGCTGCAAAGAGCATGGTGCGCACCGAGTTGCCGAAGTACGAAAGGGCTAGAACTTTCTGTAAGGACACAGTACAGAAATAGCATAAAGCAAGAATGATGTATAGTGCGCACCATGCACATGCTGTTATTTCTGCTCCTCTCTCTCCTACCTCTGCGGACAGAGGCGGCTTCTTGGCCACCGCGCATCCTCCCACGCACAGAGTGGGGTGCAGATAACGAACTCCTTTTTTCACGCAAACGCGAAGAGTATCACGAAGAACGCATAGAATCGACGAACGACCAGCCAGAAGTATCATCGAGTACGCCTGGAAACCGCGCCTCCGACTGCGAAAAGTGGCAACAAGAGCATCCGGAAGAGTTCCGACCTGCGCGTACAGAAAGGCGCGATGCTCAAGGAGGACTCTACCGCTGGCCACAACAGTACTCACCTCAAGTACAACTCCTCGTCCTTCACCACACTGCTCTTGCAGTAGGAACCGACACTCGCTCTCCACGTGAACGCGTTCAGGCACTCTACGAGTACCACTCCGATGGAAAAGGATGGGGAGACATCGGGTACCACTTCATCGTTGATGAAGAAGGAACGATTTACGAAGGAAGAGCAGGCGGCGACGCGGTGATCGGCGGTCATGCGTACTGCTGGAATACGGGCACAGTCGGCATTGCACTCCTGGGAAACTTTGAACTGGAACAGCCAACGCAGGATCAGATCAACAGTTTACAATGGCTCCTTGATCACCTCATCAAGAAGTACGACATCAACCTGGCAAAGAGCGTGTCATTCCATGGAAAAACCCTCCCACCGATTGTCGGTCATGATGATCTGCTTTCGACAGTCTGTCCTGGACACTATATGGATTACGTGCTGCCGCAAGTCCGTGAGCATGTCTACAAAGGAACACTGACTGCATCTGTCACATTCCCCAGAACATATGCGAAGGAACGACGCGTATCTCCACGTGAACGGCTGGCACTGACGCGAACACAGCAACGACTCAATCGCTATGTCAGTACACCAACCATTTCTAAGCGCCGGTTGTACCGTGCGCAACGGGGAGGAGTGTCGGCTTTGGTTCCACAAAATATATCGAACCATATGAACGCATCAAATTCACGCGTTCGTAGAGACGCTATATATAGCGTCTCTACATCGCAATATACGTCTAGCCTTGTTCCACATATAGCAGAGAAACCAAATACAGAATCACCAACTATCCGCATTCATCTCACAACAACCGGCAATACCCACACCCTCCTGCTCCCAATTACTACAACAATTAATGGCCAATCCCCTCAAGGAGGATCACTCACACTCACGCAATCCGGGAAAAATTGCAAAGCACAGATCAACCACATGACTATTCAGAGTGATATTCTTCGCATCGATCCGGGGAATGGTATTCTCACCCTTCAGGATGGCACGCGCCGGTATCGGGGCATATTGGAATGTCGCATCCTCGATGGAAAACTTACGCTGATGAATGAACTTTCTCTCGAAGAGTACTTGTGGGGACTTGCGGAAGAGCCAGATACGGAGCCCTTTGAGAAACAGCGCGCCTTTGCGATTGCCGCACGCACCTATGCCGCACACTACTTGCAGAATAGTCAGCGGAAATTCTCCGGAAAACCATACGATGGGTCAGATAGTCCTGCGGAGTTCCAGGCGTATGGCGGCGCAAATTTCGAGGCACGCAACCCCGAGTGGGTTCGTGCCGTCAAAGAAACTGCAGGACAGATCTTGACTAAAGCAGGCACCCCTATCCGCGCTGCATACTACTCCTCCAACGACGGACGTACACGTTCACCGGCGGAAATTGGATGGAACACCTTCCCATTTGCCGAAGTCTTCGCCAGTAAGCCTGACCCCTGGTGTGCAGGAATGCCAAACCGCGGACATGGCGTCGGCATGTCCGGTTGCGGTGCGGAGGGGCAGGCAAATGAAGGGAAATCCGCAGAAGATATTCTGCGGTACTACTACCCGGGAACACGTGTAGGGACTAGTGACCTTGTCTCTCAGGAATAGCATATACGTGAAATTCGTGACCTGTTGTACCGAAAAACTTCTCCATGTCTTCCTGTTTGATGACGAATGTCGCCGTATTCACAAGCGGGTGGCAGCCGATTTCACTGTATTTCCAGAGTTCTTCGTCGAGAACGACTTCAACGTTGTGATCCACGTCATTGATAAGTCCAAGAAGTGTCACTGCTCCCGGTTCCACGCCAAGGTACTGCTTCAAGTAGTCTGCGTTCGCCAGACTCGGCTTTTTCACACCGTACATCTTTCCAAACTGCGCCAGATCCACACGTTTCCCGTGTGGCACAGACAGGAGAATGAATCGCTTTTTCTTCTCATCACGCAGAAATAAATTCTTCGTATGCATTCCGGGCATTGCCGGACACAACTTTTCTGACTCCTCACAGGTAAAGACAGCAGGATGGTTGAAACGTTGGAAGGGAATATTGTGCTGCTGCAAAAACGATTCGATGCCTTGCATAGAAACAGCATCTTAACACTATAGAGACGCTATATCATAGCGTCTCTACAAACATAAAGAAGATCCGTGCCATCTAAAACATCTCCACCGTCGGACAGTACATGGGAGCTTTTGCTCCCGTGCGCGGTGGCTTCTCAGGAAGTTCGTGAATCACACGCTGTTCGATGGGTGCTTTTTTCGGTTGACCTTCGATAACATCTTCGATTAACCGACTCACGACACCAAACCCTCTTACACGACTGATTTCCAGAAGTAGCCGTCTACCCTCCCTCGTCGCTACCAATGGAGCAACACCTTCTTTCTGTGACTCTCGCATACGACCAAGGAGTTTGTGTGCATCTCGCGTGTTCTTTTCCTCATCTTCCTCGTAAAAGAGTCCACTGAGCATGTTCTCCATGCCTGACTGACATGTCTTCAGTAGGGTAGCAACCTGGTGAAGACTCTGTTGTCTTTCCACATGTGTCATCATCACAAGTTCATCTACATCTTCTGCAAAAACGTCTCGCTGGTCTTTGTGTTCTGCCGATGATGTCGCCTTGTGTGCAACCATAAACTCTCAGGATACTGACAAAAAATAAAAAGTCAATTTTTATATACGTGAAAAACGGGTGAGGGTACCCTCACCCGCTTCGTTTAGTTGAATAGCAAGTATCCAGCTACACAGGTGACAATCAACATGAGAAGCAGCAGAATCCAACCACTGTGGTTGCCACTGCTCCTACAACATTCGTCTCTGCATCCTCCACTCATGATTTCCTCCTTTCTGACTTCGAGTCGTCATGAATGAATGACACCGTCACTATACACCTGCACCAACCTTGTGCTCCACTACCTGCACCAATTCCTCTATCCGCGGGGTTTTCTCCCACGAAACGCCACAATCTTCGCGCCCCATATGACCATAGGCCGCAATTTGCCTGTACTGAGGACGAAGCAGGTCAAGGTCACGAATGATTGATGCGGGACGCAGATCAAATACCGATGCAATGGCAGGCTCCAACTCACGATCCGGAATGCGACCTGTACCGAATGTATCAATATGAATGGACACAGGTGTCGCAATACCAATCGCATAGGCAATTTGTACTTCTGCTTTCCGTGCCAGTCCCGCTTTCACAATGTGTTTCGCCACCCAACGCGCAGCATACGCAGCGGATCGGTCCACTTTACTTGGATCTTTTCCGGAAAACGCTCCACCGCCATGACGGCTGTATCCCCCATACGTATCCACAATGATTTTCCGCCCGGTTAAGCCGCAATCTCCCGGAGGACCTCCAATCACGAAACGCCCTGTAGGATTGACAAAGTAAACCGTCCGTTCGTCAAGATACGCTTCACAGACAGGTTTGATGACGTACTCCTGAATATCCTCCCGAATCTGTTCCAAGGTCACTTCCTCAGCATGTTGCGTGGAGATGACAACACTATCGATGCGTTCCGGCGTGCCATCATCAGCATACTGCACAGTCACCTGACTCTTGCCATCCGGACGCAGGTAACCGAGTGCTCCGGTTTTACGCACTTCTGCCAAACGTCGCGTGAGTTTGTGTGCGAAAGAAATCGGAAGCGGCATGCACTCGGGCGTTTCGTCACAGGCATATCCAAACATCAATCCCTGATCACCGGCACCCTGTTCCTGATGAAAATTCGTCATCGCATCAACGCCCATGGAAATATCCGGACTCTGTTCGCCAACACACACCATGACCGCACAAGCCTTATGGTCGAATCCGAATGTGCCGTCATCGTATCCAATTTCCTGAATCGTTCTTCGCGCAGTACCGGCAATATCAATGTACCCTCTCGTGCGCATTTCACCGGCGACAACCACAAGACCTGTCGTTGCAAGACACTCACAGGCAACATGCGCCTCCGGGTCCTGCGCAAGCGCATCATCGAGAATGGCGTCAGAAATCTGGTCGCACATCTTGTCCGGATGACCCTCGGTCACCGATTCGGATGTAAAGAGATAGGGCATAGAGTAAAGGAGAAGGAAAATAATGAACGTCCTTCCGCTTCGAGAAAGTGAGATATTCACCTATCGTTCTCGCAGCGAGTGGCTTTCCCACTTACTTCACTGATGTGAAGAGTTGGGGGACACCTTAGACGGGCCAAATCCCGATTCGGTGTCACTCTGGATAGGACA
>PFDS01000038.1:15932-16819 GCA_002772605.1 Candidatus Peregrinibacteria bacterium CG10_big_fil_rev_8_21_14_0_10_49_16 | reverse complement strand
GATCATGAACTGCGTGCAAGAATACGGCTGGGAGCACTCTTAGAAGACATGCTATCACCAGATCCAGATGCCCGCCCCAACCCTCAGGAAATTATTCAGGATCTCATGGCAACTCTTGAAATCCTCTATGGAGGACCTATGCCACAGGAACACATTGTAAATATACAGCGAACCATTGGTACTCTCGTACAGAGAAAAAAAGATGCACATCTATACGAAGAGTCACAAGAGAAAAAAGAGGAAGAAGTTGAAAAAGATAGTGATGTACCAACAGTTCGTGAACGAAAAATTGTTGCGCCACCTAAACATGATGAAGACGAAGATGAAAATAAGAAACCAATAAGTCCAGATCTCAAAAAATATCCGGTGCCGGAAGCGGCGGACTATTCATCTGAATGGGCTTCATTACCAGATCTTGATGCGCCCCAATTTTCATCCGGACAAGATGAACATGCAGGAGCAATAATAGAGAAAAGTAACTTTGACTGGAAAAATCCGGACGATCAAGACGACATCCATAACAACCCAACAGTGATTACACGAAAAAAGAAATAGAATAGTCTCTACTTCTTCTTCACCTGCGTAAAGTCGAGTTCGACGGGTGTTTCGCGGTCGAAGATGACGACGAGTACCGTGAGTTTTCCTTTATTGACGTCCACGCTATCCACCGTTCCCTCATAGTTCTTGAACGGCCCGTCGGCAATCACCACGAGGTCACCCACCTGGAAATCACTCTTGTACTTCGCTTCCTGCTCACCGACGCGACGTTCAATGACTCCGTACTCCTCAGGCGTCACCGCAACGGGAATGTTCGCAGAGCCCACGAACCCCGTCACATTCGGCGTATTGCGCACAAGATACCAACTCTCATCCGTCACGATCATATC
>PFDS01000038.1:12054-15887 GCA_002772605.1 Candidatus Peregrinibacteria bacterium CG10_big_fil_rev_8_21_14_0_10_49_16 | reverse complement strand
GAGTACGTATGCACAACGTACCAATTACGACCGGCCTGTGGATCTTGTTTTGCCATAGTCTAGGAACGAGGAATGGAGAGTGTGAAAACTAGACAAGTGAAAGAAAAAACTTCACCACTTCGGCCAACAGATAATCCACAACACCAAACAGCGTCGAACTGATGAGAGTAAACCCAAGGACAATAGTGGAAAGACGAACGGCCTGCTGACGCGTTGGCCAGCGCACATGCCGCAGCTCTTCCACTGCCTCATTCATGTAATTCGTCACGATGTCCATAGGATGAAGGAAGATCTTGAAAAAGCCCCCGAAGGGACACCACTATCATAGAGAGTGTCCTGCCAAACGCAAGAGAAAATTCGCCTACAATCCATATTCAGGAACCTCAAAAGCATGAATTTTAGTAATCGGTAATGCCACAAACCATACACGACCGGAAATCGCATCCTCATCGACAAACGGGACATGTTCGCCATCCGCACTCATAAAACTCCGTGAATCCAGACTGCCTTGACGATTATCTCCCAGAAGGAAGTACTTCCCTTCGGGCACATGGAAATCCACTTCGGAAAAATCACCGCTTCCCGGAGGATGACGATACGTATGGCCCAGATTACGTTCATCAAGATACGCCACTTCATCCAAACGCACTTCGCTGTCAATGCCGGCTGCCTGCACATGCACGTATCCGCCGCGCAGTGTTACACGATCGCCCGACAAACCGATCACGCGCTTCACATAGTACTTTTTCTCGTCTCCCGGAGGATGAAACACCACAATATCTCCGCGCTCGGGTGAACCGATGCGGTAGGCGAGTTTATTGATGATGATGTACTGGTTATCTTCCAATGTCGACACCATGGAATTTCCCTCTACCTGAAACGGAGACACAAGAAAGGTGCGAATGCCTCCAACAATCGCCACAATAATGACAACGTTGAGAAGAACATCAAGAACATGAACC
The DNA here is from genome assembly GCA_002772605.1 of Candidatus Peregrinibacteria bacterium CG10_big_fil_rev_8_21_14_0_10_49_16. Classification (GTDB taxonomy): domain Bacteria; phylum Patescibacteriota; class Gracilibacteria; order Peribacterales; family Peribacteraceae; genus 2-02-FULL-49-16. Next base: position 14,925 of record PFDS01000038.1, on the reverse strand, counting down.
CATACTTTGCGCTGGTCTTTGCGACGAAACATGTACTCCATTCTACCGCACAGTTTCCTCTTCACCAAGGGCTGACACACGAAAATTCTCCACTATACTGGTATCATGCTTCGAAATTTCTTCTTCGGTAGGCACATCGATGAAGACGAGGAATTGATCGCAGTCATTCACAAGCACTGGCTACTTGGAGCAAAAGCACTCTTTTGGCCAACGCTATCCATTCTCCTCACCGTCTTCGTCCTTTCGCAGCTCCCTACCAAACTCATGTTCTATCTCGCGGCTCTATGGACAATGATCTCGCTCGTCTGGTGGATCCGGAACTTCTTCGATTACTACCTCGATGCCTGGCTGATTACCGATAGCGGCATTATTGATATCGAATGGTTCGGCTGGTTTCACAGAAGGTCGACCCGGATCCTCTTCAGTGACATTGAAGGAGTGAGTTACGAAATCTCCGGCATTGGAGCAACACTCCTGCGTTACGGCACCGTAAGCATCGAACGTATTTCCAGTGGAGAAGAAGTAGAGCTCGAGTACGTCCCACATCCGCGCGAAGTGGAGGGAATCATTCTCGACCAAATGGAGGAGTATCTAAACCAGAAGAATCTGAAAGATTCAAAACATGTTCAGGAAATTCTTGCAAACCTTGTATCTAACCAGTTGCAACTTGAAGACATGGAGGAAAATGGTGAGGGAGAAGAGGAAGAGGAAGAGGAATATTCCAGTTACCAATAAAGACATATGTGGACTCTGATGTTCAGCCTCATCATCCTCGCGCTGCTCGTCCTCGGAGGAGTACTGTTTCTCTGGTGGAAACAAAAACGAATGCGGGCTGTCTCCATGAGCGCAGCCAAAAAATCCTGGACGAAACTCGACGCGATTCCCGATCCTGGTCGTCGCATTCTTGAAGCTCAATCCATTGTCGACCGTGCACTGAATACCATAGGGTATCGCGGAACATTCGGAGAGAAGCTCAAACGCATCCAGTCTCATCACCAGGAATTCTCTGATGTATGGGAAGCGCTTAAACTGCGTAACCGGATCGCCCACGAACCGGGAACAAGGGTAACGGAAAAAGAAGCACAAAAAGCATTGAAAGCATTCAAAAGATTTCTCCATACTCTATGAAACCTTCTCTTGTATGCATCGGCCTTGGCAATCCCGGCAAGCAATATGAACAAACGCGTCACAATCTGGGTTTTCAAGCCATGGATACCCTGAAAGAGGAATATGGAGAAGGGGAGTGGAGCCAAAAATCAAAATTCGCAGCAGAAGTATGTGATGCGCGCATCGTGACGGTTCCCTGTCTCCTCGCAAAACCGCAGACCTATATGAACTGCTCCGGCGAAGCGGTGAAAAAACTCGTTGATTTCTACAAACTCGATCCCGCTATGCAGATCCTTGTTTTCTGTGACGACATTGATGTGCAATTTGGAGAACTCCGCATGCGGGAGAGTGGGGGACCGGGAACACACAATGGACTGAAATCCGTCGTAGAGCACATCGGCGAGAACTTCTACCGCATTCGCATCGGTATCGGCCCAAAACCGGAAAACGTAGACGACCTCGCCACATGGGTCCTGAGCCGTCCATCCGAAGGAGAACAGAAAAAACTCCACGAAGCTCTTTTGAAGATTCCGGAGATGGTGAAGGAGTTTGTCTTACGGTAAATCCACTCCCGTTGCGGGCAGCCACTGGAGCACAGTGATTCCCGCTGCATGCCCGCACTGGACAAAACCGAATCCGTACACGCACGCAGAGTGGCCGACGCGATCTCCATGACGAAGCGTCGGTGCGATGCGAATACGATAGAAGATTTCCAACGTCTCCCCAGGCTGGAGAGAATTCCACTTCCAACGCAGAAGTCCTGCATCGTGAATAGTGGCTCCTTCGGCATCGCTGATTTCTACCTGCTTGGGATCAAACGTACCAAGAATGGTGAACGGACCGGTCGATGTACTTCTTCCATTGCGAAGGAACACGCGATAGGTCACTTCGCTTCCCGGAAGCGCGTCTGCTCTATCCTGCTCAATGCCGATCTGGATATCGTTTAGATCTCCAAAGAGTTTTCCGTGAAAACGACGATCAAACAGGGAACTAAACGCGGTGCTGCCAAAGCCGAAGATGCGATTGCCATCACGAGAACCTGTTAATCCTACCGAACCGTAATCGGGGTGGTCAGGATCGAAGTAATCAGGGATTCCATCATTGTCATCGTCCGGATCGAGATAGTCGGGAATGCCGTCATTATCGTCATCAGAATCAAGGTAGTCTGGAATACCGTCACCATCGGTATCTTTTTCCTGATCGTCAGGGATCCCGTTGCCATTCGCATCAGGATCTTCGTTGTCAGGAATACCGTCGTTGTCATCGTCATCATCATAGATATCAGGAATTCCGTCACCATCGGTATCTTTCAGCCCACCACTCGAGGATCCGCCTTCAGTATCAAACCAGTATGAACGTGAACTGGACGAAGAGCTGGTTCCGAAACTTGTCGAACTGCCACCGATGCTGGAACCAGACCCATAATCAGAATTATATCGTCTTGTACGAGAACCGTAGGAACTGTACTGGGCCTGAGGTAATTCATCGTTGTCCTGACGACTTGTACATCCGCGATCTAACGGAAAGTCATCCAGGATATCATTATCATTATCGATGTTATCGTTACACTGTGGCTGGGGGTACGTTTCATCATTGTCGTCAGGACTGCTGCAACTGAAATCTGCAGGAAAATCTCTTGCACCATCATTATCATTATCAAATCCATCACGACACTGGGGATCGTTCGTATCGTACCGGCGCCCGGGGCCGAGGTTGATGAATATCGGATGATCGAGATCATCTAAACCACCACCAAACCCGGAT
>PFDS01000038.1:11747-12046 GCA_002772605.1 Candidatus Peregrinibacteria bacterium CG10_big_fil_rev_8_21_14_0_10_49_16 | reverse complement strand
GAAGCTCGAACTGCTCGAGGAGAAGGGAGAGCAGAGAATGGTGACATTCTGCGTGGGTGCGTTGTTGGCGTGATTGGGATCTGCGGTGTTGGAGCGGGGTGTCATGCGCAGCTGATCCGTACGCGTGGAGCAATAGGGAGTGTTCTGCACGTCGAACCGCATGGTGATGGTGCGAGACTGGCCGGGGGAGAGGTTGCCGAGCGGACAGTCAATGACAATGTCGCCGCTGCATCCTGAGGAACTGCCTGCAGGAGTAAAGCGGAGATCGCCGGAGGAGATGGTGTTCACGGAGACAGTCT
>PFDS01000038.1:0-11737 GCA_002772605.1 Candidatus Peregrinibacteria bacterium CG10_big_fil_rev_8_21_14_0_10_49_16 | reverse complement strand
TGCTCGGTCCATGGTTGTGAATGAAAGCGGTGTAAGTGACAGATGTTCCGCGGGTCACGGTGGCAGGACCGGAGAGGGTGACAGAGAGGTCTGCACTGTTAAACTGCGCATCGACCCGTGCACTATGAAATCCTCCAGCAAGAAAAACCAACAGAAACATGCCGCAAAACAACCACAAACGTCGCATAAAAGGCGTATAAAGTACAACTTACTTAATATTTTGTCAATGAATGAGTAAATGGAGGGCACAGGAATGTTTCCTGTGCCCTGATGGATAGAACAAAGGCGTGCTATCACAACCGATCTTTTTGAATGGGGGTGTAAGCCCACGGCACGAGCGAGTAGTCGATAAGGAGAGCAAAACCGAGAATGACGACTCCGATCCCCAGAGTGGAATCGATCGTCCACAAGAGTCCGAGGATACTCGAGAGCCCCAACGTGAACCACCGATTACGAATCGTGACGTACCGATCGTGCTCAGCAACACGATTGCTCGGGATCCACTCTCCGGCACACCGGATCCGCCGTGCCCGATTGCGATAGACGATGCAGCACACGACGCTGAGGACGATGAGCACCATCAAAGAACTGACAATACCAGTCCTTATGGAAAACTCCACCACAGACTGTAACAAATACATTGTGCCTTCCTTTCATAAAAGACAGAGAGCGACACACCCCGACGCTTTCAAAGGTCGGACTTATATATTGTACTTAATTTCAAAAAAAATCAATCAAAACATATCTCCTTATAAGTCAGAAGCACCCTTCATTAATTGAGGAGGAGCTTTTTCAGCTACAAAGTAGATTTCAAAATCCTGTTGCAGAAAAAGTAGCCAATTTTGCGAAAAGGGAGTGGTGCATGGCTGGGCATACGGATCCAGAACCACCCCCGTGGGGAATTTTGAGGTTCGTTTCAGGGGGTCGAAACGGGTCGGCTCAGGAGGGCGGGTCGGAGGCAAATTCGGGCGGTTTCAGGGGGGTGAATTGGACAGAATTGGACAGTACCTTGAGGGGGTAAACCGAACAATCCGAACAGTACTGGGAGGGGGCTGAATGTGACAAATGTGACAGTACTTTGGGGGCTGTAGACTTACATTGGACAACAGGAATTTTATCTGCCAAATGGCACAAATGAGACACTACAGAGGGGGGTGTGTCTTTTGTGTCCCATTCGGAGACTTTTTCCCTGGCCTTTGCGAATCCTTCCGGCATTGATAAGACATACCCACTGTCCCATATGACTCCAATTCCTACCCTTACAGAACATACACCACAGATCATTATTGCTCGGTCATCAACTCCGTGGCATGGAGAACAAAAGCAGGAGCCTGAACCCATCCGGTATTGCCTCTATGCCCGGAAGTCATCCGAGGATGACGAAAGGCAGGCACTCAGCATCGATTCTCAGATCAAGGAGATGCAGACAGTCTCAAAAAGGGACGGTCTGGACATCGCGGAAATCCGGCGCGAGAGCCACTCGGCAAAAGACTCCGGCCAGCGTCCGATCTTCAATCAACTTCTCAAGGACATCCGAAGCGGAATGTTTGCCGGAGTGATCACTTGGGCACCGGATAGATTGAGCAGGAACGCTGGTGATCTAGGAACACTCGTGGACTTGATGGATCAAGGGTTCCTGAAAGAGATCCGAACGACCGGACAGAAATTTACGAACTCACCAAACGAGAAATTTCTCCTCATGATTCTTTGCTCACAAGCGAAACTCGAAAACGATAACCGAGGGATCAACGTCAAACGCGGCCTCAAGAACAAGTGCGAGATGGGCGTTCGTCCAGGTGTCGCCCCACTTGGTTACTTGAACGAGCGGAGCTTGGAACGGAATAAGGGCAAAATCATCATCGATCCGATTCGAGCGCCGACCATCAAGCGCATGTTCCACTACGTTGCAGAGAGCGGAGCGAGCGGGAGGACGCTCCTCGGGTGGTTGAATGATGAGGTGAATTTTAAGACAAGGGGAAACAAGCGAATTGCGCTCTCAGCCATCTATAGGATTCTGAATAGCACTTTCTACTATGGCTACTTTGAGTATCCGAAAGGCAGCGGCAATCTGTACAAAGGAACGCATGAGCCGCTCATCACCAAAGAACTTTTTGACGAGGTTCGCTCCTTGCTCGCCGTCGCTCCGAAGATGAGGCCGGGGACAAAAGAGTTCGCATTCACGAAAATGATCAAATGCGGCAACTGTGGAAACGGCATCACCGCCGAGGACAAGTTCAAGACTCTCCGTGATGGAACGATTAAAAAGTACATTTACTACCACTGCTCTCGGTTCGATCAAAAGTGCAAGCAGCCCTACGTCCGCGAGGATGAATTGCTTGCCCAACTACTCGGTCTCATTGATCAGATCGATCTCGATAAGATAGGCATGAAGAAAAAACTTGAAGCCGAGGTGGAACGGATGAACAAATTCACGGCAGACGTGCTTGGAATGCAGAGTGAGATCAAGATTCCGAAGATGGATGTGCGGGGGTATGCGAAATTTGTGTTGAAGACTGGTACGGTCGAGGAGAAGAGGAATCTTCTTTCCTGCTTAAAAAGTCAGCTTCAACTGAAGGGAGGAGTTCTATCAATCTAAAAAAGATCGCTGACTCGCGAGAGTGCAAGCGCATCCATGTCACCATCGCGATAGTTATCGATGTGAGAACCGATACACAGAAATGCAATCGTTGCCCCGCTTTGGGCAAACCATATCCGCGGGTATTGATTTGGTCGCAAACCGGAATGGATCACTGACAGTTCCGTCTTCCACATCGTCCATACTTCGTTTTGCGTTACACGATGAATTTTGCCTGGAGCGATTCTCGGTTGTGGCGCAGTGTGGTGAAAATGGAACTCGCACAATCGCTGAAAGCCTTCCAGACTTTTCCTGATATGTCGCATGCGTTTCTTTTCCAAAGCGGCGATTTCGCTTTCAAAACCGTCGTGGAACAGGAATGAAATCATAGATCGCTGAAATCCGTTCCCCGATAGTAGGTGAATTCGTATGGCACTTCCTCATTCGGCTTGGCGGCAGTGTATGGGGCCTCGGCGTGAGTCAAATCTTGCAGCTGTTTGCCGCTCAAGTGACCATAACGTTTCACTACCCTTTTGAGCATGCGAATTTCCTCTTCACTGAATATCGATAAATCCGGCTTTTTGATTGATCGATAGATCTCGGTCGGAATGTATCCTTCATATTCATTTTCTTTCTTCATCTCCAAAGCCTTCATTTTTATCATCTCTTCCGTCACCGATACTAACGCAGAGGGTACTGGGCCCATTGGAAGTGCTTTATAGACATCTCCAGTAATGGATTTAGCGTATTTTTCATAGAAATCAAAATCAATAAAATACAGAAGCTTCGCGAGCTTCTTTTTACCGCGCACTTCGCCCCTCAGTTCCTGACAGAGGTAGAGCACGGCATTCTGATACTTTTTCTTGTGAAGCGCCATGATAGTGCAATGTTAACAACAATAAACGTTAAATGCCAATGGAATGGCCTGCATTTCTCCTGAATTTCCGCAGGACAAAAGCACGGTCTATACTTCCGGCATGCCCGAAGACTCCTACAAGAAATACGAAGTCGATTGTGCGCGCATCCACAAAGAGAATGCCACGCTGCTCCGAGACTTCGAACGGTGGCTCAAAGACAAGAATCTTTCGGAGAAGACCGTCTCGGCGCATATCGGCAATGTTGAGTTCTATGTGAACCAGTATCTGCTCTACAGTGATATCACCCCTGCCGCCCATGGCGCTGTCCACATCAGCGGTTTTCTCGGTGCCTGGTTCATTCGCAAAGCTCTCTGGGCGAACAAGTCGAGCATCCGCGCCAACGCAGCGAGCCTGAAAAAGTTCTATACATTCATGGTGGAGCGAGGTCTGACGTCTCCGGAAGATCTGGCAATCTTGCAGGAAGATATTCGCGAAGAAATGCCTGAGTGGATGGCAGAACTGAGACGATTTGATAACCTTGCCTATTCGGAGATGGAATAGGATTATCCATGTCGATTGCTACCTTCCACATATGATCATCGCTGACCTCTGTAAAACTCTGGAGCATGGAGATCGCAAGCGCGTGACGTTGGCCATGAAGAATCTGGAAAAAAACGGTGGTAGATTCGCCGAGCATTTCAGACCTGAGGAGGCGGATGCCGTCTTTCGTTTGTGTAGAAATTTGATGGAGCAACCCGGTGCTTCGGAACTTCAAATCGAAAGCGCCCTTCGCCTACTACGCTTCACGGTGCTCACTTTCCCGTTCCTTGTAAAGCGCGTCGGTGACCTCTTTGGAATTCTTCACAGACATATTCTTCATACGCATGGCAATATCTGCCAGGCATCGCAGCACCTTGCGGACAAGATGAGCTTCGCGCTCTCGTGTCTGCTGGAGCGAGGGAGTCAACATCCGGATGCGCTCTCGGAAGAAACCATCGAAGGATTAGAAAGGACTATTTTGGAAGGTTACCTCGAACTTCTGAAGATGGATGAGGCCTATTGTCACGCGAATCCGAAGTTGCGAGGCAGTCGATCAGTGGAGGCGAAAATTGGATTTTACCAAGCTGCAAAGTCACCCCAGCTCCGCGCACTGCGGCAAGCGATTCTTTGCCTCAATCGTCTTGGTATCGAGCAGAGTGCAGAGCGCTTTGGCATGACGCTTCCGATCACATTCTCCGATCCGGAAGAGGTGGATTTTCAGGATTTTTCTTTTCTACAATGCGGCGGGAAAGATCATCTTCTGTACCAGATCAAAATTCAGGCGATGGGACTCAATCCTGCGATTGCACGCACGGTCATCTTGCCTGCGGATGCGACGTTCTATGCCATGCATCTGGTCATCCAGGATCTCTTCAGCTTCGACGATTCCCATCTCTTTGCGTTCCGGTTCAAGCGGCCTGTGGGGTTCAAGCCGCTCAGTATCGAACCGGAATATGCACGGGGCGGTGAGGGTCCATGGGGGATGCCGCTTTCTGCGGAAGGAACACAGTTGAAGCAACAATTTCACGAAAAGAAGGACACATGCGAGTACAACTATGATTTCGGCGACGACTGGACATTCACCGTGACGCTGCAGAAAATTCTGGAGTCGGATGATCCGAGGCCAGAGTCGCTTCCCTGGCTGCTCAAGGCTCAGGGCCCGAACCTGCTTGAAGATTGTGGGGGACCGTGGGGTTTTGCCGACATTCTCTCGCTCTATTGGTATCTGCTTCAAAGTCCAAAAGATCGCGGGAAAATTCTGGATGAGTCGGATCATTCCTACAGATGCCGGACGTGGACGGAATTTTCCAGTCTCATCGGGGGAATTCTTGAGCCGGACTGGAAACGTCTCGCTTGGTCCGACCCCGATGCACGGCTGAAGGCAAGAAAGAGGTGAAGAGATGAAAGATAGCTGCCTGCACGCTATCGTGTAATATGATGCATACATGAGACGTCCGTTTGCCACCCTGTTCTTCCTCTACATCGGCTCTGTCTTCTTCTTTCTTGAGGCGGTACTGCATGCTTTGGGTTTGGCAGTCTTAGAACATGATAAAATCTTTCTACCCACACACGATCGCTATATCGCTCTTTTGGCACTTACCAATGGGGCATTGCTGATTCTCATTTCGACAAACATCACAAAGTATCGTCATCTTTTTATCTTGCTTATGATTGGCATTGGGCTAGGCATGTTAAACGCATTTTCCATAGCACAATCTGGCGGTTATAAAGCATATTTTGCCGTATCCACATTGGATGCCACGCTGAGCGTGCTCGGTATTGGAGTTTTCATTTGGTACATTGCGACTTGGGTTGCATGGTACGCAAAGAGGTGATTCCATCTCAAATCGTTTTCCTGCGCCCTTCGATAAGAAGATACGTGTCCGCTTTCAAAAACCGCGCACTCAAAATTTCGATGTGATCATTTCGTTTCAAGTATTCAAGTGTATGGCGATCAAACCGCGCTCCATAGAGTTTCTCCACGAAAGGGACAACGCGTTCTTGCCGTCGCCTCAGATTTTCGTTTTTCGAGTACACGATTTCCAAAAGCTTAAATCTCCCGCCAGGCTTGAGAACTCTGATCATTTCTTCAAGAGCACGGGGTTGCAATTCATCAGGTAAAACGCAGTACAGAAATGTTGCGATATACCAATCAAAGTGATCTGAAGGCACATCTCGTAGAGATACTGCATCCTGCTGCAGGAGAGTGACCGAACATGCCGCTTTTCTTGCGCTTCTCTTTGCTATTGTGAGCATTTCGGGGCTGAGATCGATCCCAGTCACATGCACCTTTAAGGGATAGTGCCGCAGGTTTCGTCCTGTTCCGACACCTGCTTCAAGGACTGTCCCATCGACATCCTTCAAAAACAGCGGCCGCCAGTGGCGGTACTGCCGTTCCCACGGATAATCGAGGATGTCGTAAAACCAAGAGATGACGCGGTACTTTCTGGCCAACGAGTGGGTAGCATCTTCTCTCATTGTTTCACCATAGTATCTCACTTTGTTACCTGACTCAGCCTCTGATCCGGTCGCGCTTCAATGATGTGCAGGATGCCAAAAAAAGATCGTCGATGTGACAATACTTCCAAGCCTGCATCCTCTACGAATTGCACCGGTTCGTGGTTCCAACGACAACCGCAATGCTGGCGATACCACGCGTCCGAGAATCGATCTTGGAGACGTGCGAGCCATTGAGTGTTGCTGCGACCATGTTCCAAGAGAAGTGCCTTTCCATCGGGACGACATACTCTTGCCACCTCTCGGAGCGCACACACGGGATCAGGAATGGTGCAGAGGCTTAAAGAGGAAACGACGGTATCGAAAGAATGATCAGGAAAGACAAGAGCTTGTGCGTCCATTGTCTGGAGCTGAGGGTGCATCTTTAGTGTCTCCGCTCGCCTATGAGCAAGCTCCAACATCTGCTGGCTCGGATCTATCGCGGTAATCGCGCAGCTTCTTGGATAGTAGGGAAAGTTTCTCCCTGTCCCGACTGCAATCTCCAGCACCTTCCCTGTTGCCTTCCGCAAAAGCTTTCGCCTGAGTCTCGCAATCCCCATCAATCCCTCGACAATGGAAATCTGGAGATCGTACCAAGGAGCTGCCTTGTCATAACCCTGCCGGATCTCATCTTGGGTGAATTCCATGATCCTAGGATACGGCAAGGGTTATGTTGCGTAATTGCTGCAGTAGGTTTGCAGGTCGCTTTCGAACAAGATTATTACCCTAAATAATGGCTCTGTGAAGCCAAAAAGTTCATGGCTGGGGCGGAGGGATTCGAACCCCCGAGTGCCGGGACCAAAACCCGGTGCCTTACCACTTGGCTACGCCCCATCGCTCTCAGCATAGCAAATGCTCTATGCTACTGTATATGAATCCCACTCTCTTCCTCGCGACCAAAGCATTCATCGAACATGAAGGAAAGGTTCTCATTCTACGCGAAGCAGAGGAGAGTCCGAATGCAACGAACAAAGGAAAGTACCACATGCCCGGTGGAAGAATACATCCTGGTGAGAAATGGCAGGAAGCACTGAGACGAGAAGTGCGGGAAGAAACCGCACTCGAGATCGAAATCTGTAGTTCGTTCTTCGTCACTGAGTGGCGACCGGTTGTGCGGGGAGAGAAGTGGCACATCATCGGTATCTTCTTCAACTGCCTACCGAAACATACTGACGTGGTACTCGGCGAAGAACATGATGACTACCAATGGATCGACCCAAAAACCTATAAAGACTACCCACTCATTGAAAATCTCCATCCGGTCTTTGAGACATACCTGCAACTTCCACTTGCATCAGACAAAAACACAGTTACACTCCACCACGCATGAAACATCATGCTCTCATTATTGTGCGATCAAGCCTCCTCCTCATTCAGGCGGAAGGGCGGTTGCACACGTAACTGAGATAGACTTTCTCTCTGCGACCACTCTTCCATCCACAGAGTGGCGTTTTTGTATTTTCTTCCCTTTCCTCGTTATGAATATAGAAACACGTCTCGAGCAGATCGAGCACACCCTCACTACAGTCCCCTCGCACGAAGATGGCAACCATCTCCAACTACGGCAGGAACTCATCGGATATCTGTTAGGAGAACATTCTAAAAAAGTCACGTACCTCCTCTCTCTCCTTGACGACAGAACACCGCCGGAAGAACTGGGCGCACGCATTCGTGTGCTACATGAAGATGAACCTATACAGGAACGCTTCTATGGGCCATAAAACCCATCAAGACGCTGCTTGACTCCATAGTATTCTTCTGGAAAACTCCGCTATAGCCAATGGCGCACACTGTACACAGCTTCGGATTCTCATTCTTCTTCTTTAGAAAGGGGAGTCCTGCTCTGTGCATGAACGCTTAATCGCACGACATGCATATTGGCCTCCCCCACGAACGTGCCGGGGAGTTTTTTTATTTTTCTTTCCCCCTTATCTATGGCAGAAACTGCTCTGTATCCAGAAGATGCAACCATCGAAATGGAAGCATCGCCTATGGAAGCCGCATCAACGGAAACGGCAGAAACGCCCGATGTTCTATGGAAAGCTGCACAAAAGGAAATGGCAGACATTCTCCGAGAACCGGTACTGACACAAGGAAGACCACGGGCGATCGCGTAATTCGAGACATTGGCGGGCAAAAATGATGCATTCCCTCTCTTGTCAAAGGGTGAGGGAATGCGTACAATCAGGCCACAATGTTTGCGATTGCCAACGTCGCCGGCTTTCAGGAGAAGCTCGAAAAGGGAATGCGTCTGAAGGTACCTCGCCTTGAAGGGGAGGAGGGGAAGAAAGTGGTATTCAGTGAAGTGCTCCTCATTGCAAACGATGACGAGCATATCACAGTCGGAAAACCCCACATTGCAGGAGCAAGTGTAGAAGCGAAAATTCTCAGTCACGGAAAAGGGGACAAAATCCGCGTCTTTAAAATGAAACGCCGAAAGAGGTATCGTCGAACTCACGGACACAAACAGCAATTCACCGAGATTGAAGTGACAGGGATTACAGTAAAGTAAAAATCACTCCACAGGATGACGTATGTTCTCCCGTACATCTTTCATCACCTTCAGTGTCATTCCCATGTTTTGCATGCAGGCAATCGTTTCCCCATACCGCTCGCCGCTGCGTAACAAATGACACAGATAACTTTTCGAGTGTTTGCGACTGAGCAAAGAAGGGGACTGGGGGTCAATGAGGGAATGATCGTTCATGTACTTTTCATTCGTAATCCGAATAGTGTCATACATGAAACTTACACAATCTTTTGAGTCTTTTGCTTCTTGCACGTATACAGTTCCATGTCGCGCCTCACGCATCGGAAGCACACAATCGAACATATCGATTCCTTTACTCACGCAGACAGGAAGCTGTGATAATTTACCCACACCCATCAGGTATCGCGGTTTGTCTTCCGGCAGAAGCGGGCAGACCCAATCTAACACCTGATACATCTCCTCCTCACTCTCCCCGACAGCAAGGCCGCCAATGGCATAGCCGTCAAAATCCATGGCAATAAGTTCACGCGCACAGTACTCACGCAAATCTTTCTCAAGACCTCCCTGGACGATACCGAAAAGGAAAGGAGTGTCACACTGAGCCTGTCGAAGTGCGACACTCCGACATAACTCTTCATGTACTCTCTTACATTCTTTCGCCCACCGCAATGTTCTCTCCACCGCTTGTTCAATCTCACTGCGATCCGCCGTCGAAGGAGGACACTCGTCAAGCACCATGATGATATCCGCACCAAGTGCATGCTGAATCTCCATTGCTTCTCTTGGACCCAAAAATAGTTCTTTTCCATCCAAGTGCGACTGAAACGTCACCCCACTATCATCAAGAGAACGAATCTTGCGAAGAGAGAATACCTGAAACCCGCCGGAGTCCGTGAGAATGGGTTTTTCCCATCCGATGAATTTGTGCAAACCTCCGGCGTCAGCCACAACATGTTCTCCCGGACGCAGATGCAGGTGGTATGTATTACAGAGAAGTACCTCTGCACCAAGATCCAGAAGTTCCTGATGTGATATCCCTTTCATCGCGCCCGCCGTCGCCACAGGAAAAAAGAACGGAGTTTCGATAGTGCCATGCGCCGTACAAAGCTGTCCCCGCCGACCGGCCAATGAAGAAGTATAAAGAGAAAACATGGGCTTGCATCAAAGCTATTTTATGAACAAATCACTTGTACATACATACAATACCCTCCATACTTCCTCTACTCAAATTACCTATTTTCCCCGTTCGTCTATGTCCTGCTGTGGCCCTTGCAAACTCCCATCTGACCCCAAATGTGTAGCAGCATGGGTTCTCCGTATCACGTTTGGATTATCAGCGCTGTTCATTGGCCTCTCGCATTACATGACCATCGGAAGTTTTAGTGCCTTTACCGCAAGCGGTCTCGGGCCTCTTTCTCCTCTGGGGACACTCTGGGCATATATCTACCCCGGCTTGCTTGTCATCGGCGGAGCGTTGTTTGTCTTACGCATGTACGTGAACGTTGCCGTATGGGCTATTGGAGTAGCATTCGGATCCGTGATTGTGGGCATGCTCCTCAAGCCCCTCCTTGGCGGCATTCCACTTTCAGAAGTCATGCCGGCTACCATCAACATGTACATTTACTTCTTCGTCTTCCTCGCAGCCTCCACATGCTGGTGCTGTAAAGAGTGTAAGTGATGACACTTATTTAACAATCTTATCGATCAATCCATACTCAAGCGCCTCTTTGGCTGAGAGGAATTTGTCGCGCTCCGTGTCGATACTCACTTTCTTGACGGGTTTCCCTGTGTGCTTGGCGATCAGTTCATTCAACTGGTTCTTCATTTTAATGATGTGATCGGCATGGATGGCAATATCTGTTGCTTGTCCTTCTGTCCCCCCGAGAGGTTGGTGAATCATAATTTCAGCATGCTCTAATGCAAAGCGTTTTCCCTTCTCGCCACCCATCAGAATAATCGCGCCCCCGCTCGCCGCCATACCCAAACATACCGTCGATACATCCGGCGCAACATGCTGCATCGTATCGTACATCGCCATCGTCGACGTGACTTGTCCGCCAGGGGAGTTCACGTACATCGTAATATCCTTTTTCGGATCCTCTTTTTCAAGAAAGAGCAACTGCGCAATGATGGCATTTGCCACTTCATCATTAATAGGCGTTCCCATGAACACGATGCGTTCCTCGAGCAAGCGGGAATAAATGTCATACACACGCTCGCCAAATTGCGTTTTTTCAATGACCGTCGGAATGATGAAATTCTGCGGAGTGGCTCCACGAGAGATCTGCGATGCGATGGACGTAAGAAGAGGATGCATAGGTGAGGTTATAGGTTATAGGTTATAGGTTATAGGTGTGAGGATAAACAACTATGTATAGTATACAGGTATTTTCTGAAGAGCATTAGTTGGCATTCGACCTATTGTATGTTCCAATGAATATGTAATGAATAGTTGGCAATCCATACTCTCAGAGCATATACAACAATCAGCCAAACCGCTGGTTGTCATACTCGGTCCGACAGCAAGCGGAAAAACGGATTTTTCAATTGAGGTGGCACGTGTCATCGACAAGCTCAGTGTGACACGACCGGAAATCATCAACGCCGACTCTCGCCAGCTCTACAGGCACCTCGATATTGGTACAGCCAAAATCACTGAAGAGGAGAAGTGGTTCGACTGCGCTCACCATAAACAGAGAATTCCTCATTACCTGTTTGATGTGCTTGATCCCAAAGAAGAGGTCACTGTTGCAGGATATAAAGAATGGACAGAGAGAT
>PFDS01000017.1 GCA_002772605.1 Candidatus Peregrinibacteria bacterium CG10_big_fil_rev_8_21_14_0_10_49_16 | reverse complement strand
GATAAAAGAATGTGTGTCATCCTGAGTGATTTTTTGTATCAAAGTACAAACACTCCTTACCCAAACACTACCACCTCCCGCCCTTCACTTGGCAACGCTCCTTTGAGTTTGAATTCTTTCACCGTATCCGCATCTTCCGCACCACATGCTTTGAGAATATCTGCACCAACCTTCTTCCCTGCAGGAGGAACAAACATGACAACACGCGGATCTACCTCCTCCACCACCTTCTGTACTTTTTTCGCATCTTCCGCAGGGAGAACAAGGACATCAATATCTCCCAACTGACCAATCTCTCCGTCGGACCACTCCTGAAGCTGCGGTGCAATAAAGGCCAATTTTACACCGTTTGCCTCCATCCGGTACGAGACTTTCTGCCCTTCCTCCTGCCCGAGCCCTTTCACAGCAAGCCCGTCAAAGTCGTATTCACCCGGCCAAGATACGCGTCCATTTGCCAACTCTTCTTCCGGTGCTGCAACAAACGTCACTTCCGTTTTCGCGTCGCCTTCGCCAAAAACCGCAAAGGATTTCGGGCCACCGGTGACCTGAAGACCGCCGTTTTGGAGAAGAGAAAATACGAGCATGCTATAGATTGTAGGTTATAGGTTGTAGGTTGTAGAAACCAGAGGAGAAATATTCCGCATTTCTCCGGTTACACTTTCAACCGTCTTTTCAGCAGTCTGCTGACGGATCTTTCCATCGTCTCCAATGATGACCCGTTCCATGCGGGCACCGAGTGATACCAGTTTTTCATCGAGACGGTCGTACCCCCGCTCAATGTAACGCACATCGGTCACTGTTGTTTCTCCCTCAGCACACAAAGCAGCCAACACCATTGCTGCACCGGCACGAATGTCGTTACTGGCAACCGTACGACCACGTAACGGACGCGGTCCAATAATCAACGCTTCACGCGCATTGAGCACTTCCACATGTGCTCCCATTTTCTCGAGTTCGTAGAGGTATGACAGCTTGCGCTCGTAGAGCCGTTCAAAAATACGACTCACTCCCTGTGCCTGCGACATCGCCACACCCATGGGCGCTTGCAGGTCCGTAGGAAATCCGGGATGAATGTTGGTCTTGATGTTCACCGCCTGCAGCGAGGAAAGCTCCCCATCAACAAACAACACTTTTTCTACTGTATCATAGCGAAACACGCCACCCATCCGCTTCACCACATCGAGGAACGAAAGCAGGTGCTCATCATCCACACCGTGCAAACGCACTTTCCCTTTCGTGACCAACGTAGCCACAAGTAACGTTCCCACTTCCAGATAGTCATTCGTGACCGTGTGTGTTAAGGAAGATACATCCTTCCTTCCTCGCACGCGTACGGAGTGCTCGCCAATGCCATCGATCTCAACGCCAGTGGACATAAGTGCCTGTTCCAAGTCCTGCACATGCGGTTCTGCTGCGGCTAGTTCAATGCGCGTTTCACCGGAGAGAGTTGCTGCCGCAAGAAGAACACTCTCCGTGGCCGTCACTGAAAACTCCGGCAAAATCACCAAGCTCGGCTGCAACGTTCCCTGTAAGTGCAATGTCGTCTCTGTACTCATATCCTCCGCTCCCATCTGCAGAAGCGACGACACGTTGGCATCCAGTGGACGTTTACCCAACACACAACCTCCCGGATACGCCATTTCCACCACACCGAACCGTGCAAGGAGCGGTCCTAAGAAAATAATTGATGCTCGCAGTTTGGAAACCAACTCTTCAGGAATTGGCTTACTTCGTAGGTGTTTCGTACTAATCCGCACTGTTCCACTTGGTTCAAAGCACGTCTCTGCTCCGAGGAACTCCAGAATGCGCAACATGACTTCGGTATCCCGAATGCGCGGAACGTTGTGTAGTACCGTTTCACCATCATAGAGCATACTCGCTGCAATGAGTGGCAGAGCTGCATTCTTTGAGCCGCCAATAGTGACATCTCCACGCAGTGGTTCTCCTCCCAGGATGCGGTAGTGCATATCCATAGAATGGGAGGAGTGTACACCGTTTTAAAATATGTTTTGCAATAAACAAATTTTTAGTCAACTTTAGCCCTTGCCCTTTCGGCAGATGGAGAGGAAAACACAAAGTGCTGTATAGCAAGAGTCCTATTCACATTCAACGACAAATTCTCGGCAAGTTCCCTTAGAGTACTCTCCCACTCCACAAGAGCTGCCGGACGCAAGTCTTGGAGAGCAATGAAGAGCAACTTCAAAAACTCACCCGCTTCTTCTCCTTTCTTCTCCAAGAGCGCCAGTGCTTGCATGCGCTCATGCGCTGACGTTTTTGAGTACACTTGTCGTGCAAGAGTGAACAGATGTACGTACCGCTCCACTTCTTTCGGATGCTCTTGCCACTGAAGGATCTTTCCCGGCGCTCCTTGCGCAAGACGGAGCAGAACATGCTGTTTGGCAGCGGAATACTCTGCAAGGAACGGCAGCAGATCCTTATCAGCAACTGCACGAAATTCGACCACGCGTACACGTGAGAGAATTGTAGGCAACACGGAGGATGCCTTCTGTGTCGTGAGGAGTAATACGCATCCTGCTGGAGGCTCCTCGAGCATTTTCAGAAGAGCATTCACTGCAGCATCCTGCATTCGCTCCACGGAGCGGATGATGCAGCAGCGGTAGTGTCCGCGCATACTTGTTTCCTGCAATCTCTGCTGTATCACACGTATGTCATCAATGCCGATACTGTCGGTCTTTGCTTTCGGCTGCTTGCTGCGATGCACCTGCGGCATATTGGAATACTTCCCAACCTCCTCCCAATCCTCCTGTACATTTTCGATCCAGAGTCGATCGAGCACGAGACAATCTGGGTGAATGAGAAGCCGCCCTGCATCTTCCTGCAGTAGCCGCCCGGCAAACCATTTTGCAACAGTGAGTTTTCCCACATGCCGTGGGCCAGAAAACAAGTACGCATGCGCGATGTTCCCCACGTCGAGATTGCTCTGGAGTTCTGCAAGCTGTACTTGGTGACCAATGATGCTCATGGTTCACGACCACAACACTTTTTATACTTCTTCCCGCTCCCACACGGACACGGATCATTGCGTCCCACCTTTTCTTGTGTGATCGGACCCTGTGCCTTTACACGTGCAAGCGGACCCTCCTTTGAACCTTTTGTTTCTTTGACATCCTTTGTCTCCTGTATTTCGTCTTCATTCGTCATCATGCCCTGCAAATCCTTTGCGGCCTGCTGCAACACCTGCATCGGCTGGAACTGCGCAAAGTCCACCTGCAGCAATGAGTGCACGAGCGTGGTATTGATCTGTGTAAGGAGTTGCTCGAACAAACGAAACCCTTGATCCTGGTACTCGATAAGGGGATCTCGCTGCGCATATCCGGAAAACGCCACCTGTTCACGCAGGTGAGCCATCGCATCGATGTGATCCATCCAATGCGTGTCAATGGAACGCAATGTGATCACGCGCTCTGCCTGCGCCACTGTTTCAGGATCATGCCTTTCGCACTTTCTGTCATAGGTCTTTTTGACCACGTTCACACAACGCTCCTGAAGTACATCTTTTTCACGAAGTGTCTGCAACTCCGTGAGAGGAAGCTCTTGATTGATCTCCGGATGCAAGCCCATCAAAAAGTCATGAATGGCCTCAAGATTCCATTCATCCGGATCAATCGGATGCGTATGTGCTGAGAGAATCGACACCACTTCCCTCTCTATGGCACGCAGAATATCATCATGTAAAGACCATCCTTCCTCGGATGTACCTTCGGACCCTTCACTCTCTGCAATCTTCTCGAGAATCTGCTGACGACGAGTATACATAATTTCACGATGCTTGCTGAGAGTATTGTCGTACTGCAACACGTGACGGCGAATGTCGAAATTTCGACCTTCCACCTTTTTCTGCGCACCTTCAATGGATCGCGATACCATCGGATTCTGGAGCGGAACATCATCGGGAATATTGAGACGCTCCATCATGCGCTTCATACGGTCACCGCCAAAAAGCCGCATCAGATCATCTTCCATGGAGACGAAAAACTGCGATTCGCCGGGATCTCCCTGACGTCCACTGCGCCCACGAAGCTGGTTATCGATACGACGAGATTCGTGTCGTTCCGTACCGATGATGCACAGTCCTCCCAGCTCTGCAACCCCTTCGCCCAACTTAATATCGGTTCCACGTCCGGCCATATTCGTTGCGATAGTGACTGCTCCTTTCTGTCCTGCATCGGCAACAATCTCCGCCTCCCGTTCGTGATGCTTGGCATTGAGCACTTCATGCGGAACGCCCTCACGTTGCAGGAGAGCACTCAATACTTCTGACTTCTCAATGGATACTGTTCCGATCAGCATCGGCTGGCCTTTCTCGTACTTCTCTTTTGCAAGTTTCACCACTGCCATGAACTTCGCCTGCAGCGTACGATAGATGGCATCCGGCTTGTCGGTACGCGCAAGCGGCCTGTGCGTGGGTACGACAAGCGTTCGTGTCTTGTAAATGGACTCAAATTCTTCTTCTTCCGTTTTTGCGGTTCCCGTCATCCCCGCAAGTTTTCCGTAGAGACGGAAGTAGTTCTGGAAAGTAATCGTTGCAAGCGTCTTGCTCTCTCGCTGCACTTCGACACCTTCCTTTGCTTCAATCGCCTGGTGCAGGCCATGACTATAACGGCGACCAGGCATCAGACGTCCCGTAAATTCATCCACAATCACAATCTGTCCATCACGCTCCACGTAATCGACATCTTTCTGATACATCGCATGAGCACGCAGTGCTTGTTCAATGTGGTGCACTTCTTCAAACCCTTTATCGGTATAGATGTTCTCCACGCCGAGAAGCTGCTCCATTGTGGCAACTCCCTCTTCTGTAAGCACAGCTGTCTTTCCCTTTTCGTCTTTCGTAAAATCCTTCCCATCCTCCAGTTGCTGCACGAGACGCGCGTACTGGAGATACTTCGTCGTAGACTCCTCTGCAGGCTGACTAATGATGAGCGGTGTGCGCGCTTCATCGATAAGGATAGAGTCCACTTCATCAACAATGGCGTAGTGGAGGCCGCGCTGCACTTGGGTCTTCACAGAGGTTGCCATGTTGTCGCGCAGGTAATCGAACCCAAACTCGTTATTGGTTCCGTAGGTTACATCTGCTCCGTACGCCTGCTGTCTCTCCTGTGAACTCTTTCCATGAAGAATGACACCCGTTGTCAGTCCCAATGTTTCGTAAAGAAGACCCATCCAGCCAGCATCACGCTTAGCCAGATAATCGTTCACGGTAATCACATGTACTCCTTTTCCGCTCAGCGCATTGAGATAGACCGGCATCGTACACACAAGCGTCTTCCCCTCTCCTGTCTTCATCTCGCAGATCATACCTCTGTGCAGTGCAATCCCTCCAAGAATTTGCACATCGAACGGTACCATGTTCCATGTGAATTCCTGACGTCCGACTGCAACAGCCTGTCCTTGCAGGAGTTCACAGGCACGGATAACCGTCGCGAACGCTTCCGGCAGCAGGTCATCTAACCGCTCACCGCTACCTGCTACCTGCTGTAACTCCTCTGTCTTCCGTGGCAGACCAGAGAGAGTAAGTGCCTGAATGTCAGAAGACTGATGCACTTCCTTCACTTGGTGCACAAGCGGCCAGAGCTTCCTCAGCTCTTTCTCATTCGGGTCGCCGAGGAGTGTATTGAGTGCGTCTAAAAACGACATGTGGGGATAGGATACCACTGATTGGTCTACCATCCTCGCCCGTACCACGGCTTGAGAATTTGTTCGTTATAGGTCTGAATGGACAGGAAGTGCGGCAAAACAACAACGGTAGACTCCAGATGAGACAGAGGACAAAGATGGGAGAGAATTTCCTGATGCTCCAAAATCAACTCACCACACCAAAGAGTACTTTTGGGAATGTTGTGAGTAGCCTCATGAAGGGTAACGAGGATGGGTTCCGGCCACTTTTCTGCAAAATCGCCGAAGCCGCGAATGAAGAGTTCGGATTTTTTTGTGGAATGAAGCCAGAGAAAAGAAGGGTCACACATCCGAACTCGCTCCGCGTAGAGGTCACTGAGGTGAATTCCACAACTCGGAATATTCAGTGCCCAACTCATGGTATTCATGAGTGACACAGCAACGCGCAGGCTGGTAAAACCACCAGGACCGATAACACAGGCAAGATGGGTGAGAGAAGACATGTCATCAACGCACTTCTCAATGATCGGCATCAACTCATGATCACCGATGCGCTGGTGTACTTCTTTGTACGTCAACACTTCCGTGTCTGACACACAGGCAATAAGGCCGTCATGGGATGCAATATCAAGAAAAAGCGTACGCATAACTGTAGAGACGCTATACCATAGCGTCTCCGTATTCCAGAGATACGGTAAACCCTCTGCCACCGTTGTGACAGAGGGAAAGGCGATCGGTGCAGTCATGCGTCACTAAGGCACCATCCGTACACTCGTTGGATGATGCGAGCGACCTTTTAGAGAACTGACTTCCAACTTGAGTACTCTTTGGGCCTCAGCACCATGATGAATGGTGTGATCTCCCACCACCACAACCGTATTCGGATGCGATAGCTCGATCGCACCTCGAATATTCTGGAGTTGCGGATCAAACCGGAGCGTCAGTTTCACCAGACACTCATCCATAGGACACCTATCCTTTCTCTTTTCAGCACGTGAAACAGCAATATCGCTTTTTTATACTAGTACTATATTAAAAATTGTCAAGTTTTGGACAGATTTACACTATACTCTTAACTCATATGCATACCCCACTCTCCATCGTCATTCCCACACGCGACCGGGCGCAGATTCTGCGCCGGTGTCTGGATGCCATTGAGAAGCAAACGATTCGGGATCAATTGGAGGTCATCGTCGTGATTGACGGGGAAGACCCAAAAACCAGTGACATGCTCGCTAATTTGGTCTGGTCTTTCCCCCTAACCTGCTTTGCGATCCCTAAAAGCCAACAGGGTATCGCGCGCAACCGCGGAGTGGAGCAGGCAAAAGGTGACTACGTACTCTTCATTAATGATGACGTATTCCTGGCACCACAAGCATGTCAGATGCATCTATACACTCACCAAAGATCCTTCGACACAGCTCACCATGACACGTATGCCGTTCTCGGCTTCACGCAGTGGGACCCCTCTCTTGAGATTACTCCTGTCATGCGCTGGCTCGATAAGACAGGATGGCAATTCGGGTATGACAAGATACAAGAGTACACACATAAAGAAATTCCCAAAGACATCCAACACCGTTTCACGTATACCAGTCATATCAGCCTTCCGAAAAAAATCGCCTGGAAGACCACGTTCCGCGAAGACGTAGACTTGTACGGGTGGGAAGATATCGAATGGGGCATGCGACTGCGTGACGCAGGCATTTCACTCATGTACGAACCGGACGCCCGTGCGCTCCACCACCATCACCTCACACTGGAGGACTCCCTGAAACGTATGGAACACATTGGAAAATCTGCCGCGCATTTTGCGTCTGTCTGCCCGGAGTTCGATCGCCTCCCCAAAGGATGGAAGCTCTGGACGTACCGACTGATCTCCGTGTTGCCGACAATGCGTGGCAGACACGCAAAGGCATTTTTGCAGGGGATGGGTAGAGACGCTACGGTGTAGTGTCTCATCTACATCGGGAGACGCCATATCATGGCGTCTCTACAGCGCACGCACGCTTCTGCTACACTGTTACCCTGTGAAGCTCATCCAAAACTTCTTCCTCACTATCTGGCGCAGTATCTGGGACAGTGCTTTCTACAAGGAAGTGCTGAAACGTAAACGGTCTGCACCATCACTGTGGTATCTCTACTGGCTACTCGTCGTTTTACTATTTGTTCAACTTGTTCCTCTCGCAATAGGAATCTTTCAAAGCATCGACGACGCGGAACGTTTGGTCATGCAGTACAAAGAAGAGGCTCCTGATTTCTATCCGGAAGAACTTGTTGTCACACTGAGCAAAGACGGAGCACAAACCAACGTGCGCGAGCCGTATACCATTCCACTTCCAGAACATGTACCTAAAGACATTCTCGAAGACGGAGATCTGCATTTTGATAGTATCATGACCATCAATACGCGTGCTTCCATAGAAGACTACCAAGACTCCGGTTCGATGTTTCTTCTCACCAAAGACTTCTTCGTCTATCCGGAAAATCAACGAGGCGGATACAGCGTCCTTCCTCTCAAGGAGGTCATGAAAGATACTGAGAACGATATGGTGATTGACCAAATGCTCTATCAGGACATCGTCAGTGCATCCTTCTCACTTGCTGATAAGATCCCCGTGCTCCTCGTCACGCTTGGCGTTCTCCTCATCACCCTTGCACCATTCTTCGGTGGATTCTTCCTCTGGATTGGACAACTCATCAGCCTTCTGGTTGTCGTCCTCATTCTCTGGCTCCTCTTCGACAAGATCCTCAAACGCACTTGTACGTACGGGTCTGTGTTTCGTTTGTCGCTGCACGGTACCACCGTACCTGTGCTTCTGAAATTTTTCCTTCCGACCATACTGGGATTCGCATTATGGTGGCTGCCGGGCATCTACTTGCTCACTTGGATGACCGTGATTCTCCATACTGTATTGCCACAAAAAAGCACAAGAAAAAAGCTTGCTAAAGCGTAAAACTCGAGTATACTGGAAATAGAATTACTTTCTTGAATGCTTCACTATCCTGATCATCAGGATGGTGTTTTCACCCTATCACCTCACCCATGAAAGCTTCCTTTGTCGCCGCCATTAATCAGATCTGTTCTGAAAAGAATGTCAAACCCGAGCAAGTACTCGAAGCCGTCAAGCAGGCGATTGCTACAGCCTACCGAAAAGACTACGGACACAAAGAACAGGAAATTCGCGTGCTTCTTGATGAAGGAACAGAAGGACCAACCATCCTGCTTATCAAAGAAGTTGTCGAAAAGGTGGAGAATGAACACTTCGAGATTCTTCTCAGAGAAGCACAGAAGATAAAACCGGATATTGAGGTTGGTGACGAACTGGAAATTGATGTGACTCCTCCTTCCTACGGACGCATTGCTGCGCAGGCAGCAAAACAAGTGATCCTGCAAAAAATTGGTGAAGCGGAAAAACAGAGCTTGTACGAAACATTTAAAGGACGAGAGCACGAGCTGCTGACTGCCACCGTGACAAAGGTTGATCCCAACTGGATAACACTCGAGATTGAAGGCATGGCAGTGAGTTTGCCATGGCGAGAACAGATTCCCGGCGAACACTACTACACCGGAAAACGCATTCGCGTATACCTCGATACGGTGGAAATGACGGGCAAGGGACCGCAACTACGTATTTCACGCACACATCCCCAACTCGTACGCAAGCTGCTGGAACTGGAAATTCCCGAAGTGCGCAACGGTGACGTGGAGATCATGGCCATTGCGCGCGACCCTGGATTCCGCAGTAAAGTCGCCGTACGCAGTCAGGATCCGCGCATCGACCCCATCGGGGCCTGCGTTGGACAAAAAGGCGTGCGTATCCAAGCGGTCATGGAAGAACTCAATGGCGAGCGCGTTGACATGATCGAATGGTCAGACGATCCCATTAAGCTGATTTCCACCTCACTGCAACCGGCATCTATCTCTGCTGTGATTATTGTGAACGACCAAGAACAACTCGACGATCTCGGCCGACGCATTAAGAAACGCGCCGCCGTCTTCGTCGAGGAGGCGCAGCGGCCAATGGCCATTGGCCGTAAAGGACAAAATATTCGCCTGGCCACAGAACTCACAGGATTCGAACTCGACATGTATAACTACGACGAACTCCCGGCATTCAAAGCAAAGCTCGCCGAGTTAAAAGGAGAAGCCGTGGAAGTGGCGATGTTGCATGAAGAACAGGAAGCAACGAAAGAGTAAACCAGCATTTTCCTGTACTCTCCCTTTCATGAAGCTCCCAAAGCTATCCTTCACTGTTCTCGATACCGAAACAACGGGCTTTGTGCCAAAGGCAAACAGAATTATCGAATTTGCTTCTGTACAAGTGAAAAACGGAAAGGTCACACACGAATACGAGCACCTGTACTCCATTGACGAAGACATCCCTCCGCACGTCCAGGTCATCACACGCATCCGTCCGGATATGCTGAACGGACAGCCGCCTCTCATGGAACAGCGAGAGGAAATTTGGAATCACATTGGGGACGAGACACTCATTGTCGGACAAAACGTTAGTTTTGATATCGGCATGCTGAAGGCAGAACGAATCGATCTCACCGACAAGCCGTGGGTGGACACATCCATGCTCGCATCACTGGTCTATCCTGAACTCGCAAGTTATTCGCTGGGCTACTTAAGCCAAGTTCTCGAACTCAACCACGAGCCCGCTCATCGTGCATTGGGAGATGTCCATGCCACACTGGAGCTCCTTTCTAAGATATGGGAACGTCTATACGACCTGCCTGATGAAAAGCTCAATATTGTAAAAGATATCTTTGGAAAAAGTAGCGAGGGGTACCGCATGCTGGCAAAAGTTTTGCCGGAAAAAGGAGGAAAGGGAGTGTTGTGGGAGGAAAAAGCATGTCGTCCTGAACCCTGTCGAAGGACGACATGCTGTGTATCACGGCTCGACAGCGCTCACCGTGACACATCTACAGTCACCATACTCGAAGACACCCTTTCTCCCTGCACCCTCGAATCTCTCATGAGCTCCTGTGCGCAAGACACAGCAACGGTGCACTGGATCGCTGTCAAAAACTTGGAAGCAGCCGTAGAGCGTACGAACGTGCCTGAGGATGCACGAGTTCTCTACCCCCCATTTCTCCTTCCGGAACAGAAGGCAGTTGATGCTCTCTTGAAACAGGACTTCTTTACGGCTGACGAAGCTACGCTGGCAATCAAGCTGCGCTGGTTTTCTCCGGCAACGCGTGAGGATATCGCTCTGCATGGCGATGAAAAAGATATTTGGAGCGGTCGTCTTGCCGCATCAGAACATTCTCCTGTGTACCTGGAACAATTCCAAAACCTCCCCGCCACTCTTCTTCTCGATCACCGTCAACTGTTACGCTTCATCACAGACAACGCACATCCGGCACACGCTGGGATGCAGAAGAATAGTGCCATCATTATCGATGACGCATCCATGTTGGAAGATACTGCCACGAAAGCGTATGGACACTTCTGTGCCGTGACCAGCTTGCGGGCGGCTGCCGAACGTGACGCTCCACTGACAAGTTTTGTTGATCTTCTGGAAATCTGGATTGAGAAAGTGCGCAGTAGTGAAGATATCCACTTCTTGGAAGAACAGGACTTCGGTTTACCGGAAACCAAAGGTCTGCGCGAGAAGCTCGACCTTCTGCTTGAGCGACATGATCTGCCGGACCGCACGGTGGAACAGTTACAGAACCTCTACGGTATTCTTCATGCTTCCCTTAAAGGCAACCTCGTCTGGATCGAGGAACAACGCAGGGGAAGCGCCGTGCTGCATGCCGCACCGGAAAACATCGCGCACCTTCTCACACTCCACCTGTATAAGAAACACTCCACCACGCTTCTTCTCCCCCCACACATTGATCCTCTGACAGAAATACTCCCTGTAGAAATTCACCATAAGATTACTTCCCAAGAACAGGAACACCTTCCTATACACTTCCCTGACCGAACACTATCCGACCTCTTTGCAGATCCGCCGACAGGAAAAACTATCGTGCTCATCAGCAGCAAACGCATGATCGAAGACTTATTCGTGCGCTACACGGAACCACTGGAACAGCGTGGCACCATACTCCTCTGTCAGGGTATGGGCGGAGGATTGGGCCGCATGCAAGCGGAGTTCGCAGCGCTCGACGGAGCCGTGATTTGGCTCCTCACTCCGTGGATGTACGAGGGAGTGGAACTTCCTGAAAACCTTGCTCATCACCTTATTATTGACAGTCTTCCATTCGACCATCCGTCCGATGTCATCATCAAGGCACGGTCAACACACTTCGAGAACGCCTTCACAGGCTACATGATTCCCCGACTGAAATGTCGCCTGTTCCGGCTGCTGCGTACCTTCTGCCGCCACAAAACAGAACGCGGCGA
>PFDS01000007.1:17701-19182 GCA_002772605.1 Candidatus Peregrinibacteria bacterium CG10_big_fil_rev_8_21_14_0_10_49_16 | reverse complement strand
TTTCGTTGCGCTCTGCGGATCATTGCCTCGTACCTTCACGAGTGTGGACTGCGAGGAAACGCCGAACTGATTCTCGAGCGCGGTTTCCTTATCGTAGTCCGCGATGAAGCCGACGACGTTTGGATTCGCCGTACTCTCGAATGCCGCGCGGATCCCCGGAGCATTGGCGGCACAGATCGGACACCAAGACGCGTGGAAATCGAGTACCACAGTCTTTCCGTCCGCAAGCGCTTCGGCATACGCGGTCGCGCTATATGTTTGAATCGCGCCAGCGGTGTAGGAGCGCTGCTTCGCTTCGGGCTCGGGTTGCTTCTGAACTGGTACGGGTTGCTCTGCGGCCGGAGGCGGTGTCTGCTGCGGTTCCTGCTCCGCAACTGGAACCGACTCGGGTTCTTGTGCGATTTGCGGTGCAGGTTCGTTGCGTGCAGGAGTGTCCTGCGTCCGCTGAGAGACATATCCGTTGCAAGCGCTGAGGATAAGGAGCGCTGCAGCGGCCACAGGTAGAGAGAAAAATTTCGTCATGGTTATCAATGGGAAAGAAATGGGAAAGTATTACTGCATCATCTCCATCATCTCTTGCATCATGTCCTTCGCCATCTGCGCGGCCTCCGCAAACATATTCCGATTCGATTGGAAGTAGGCTTTCCATTCCCTGCGGTTGCTTCCTGCCGCTTCACCATTCATAACATAGGCAATCGTGTTCATGCTCTTGCACGTCACGAAGAACTGCCCAGTCTGCGGGATGTAGTAGAGGAATTCCCGGTCTTTCGGGTTCATCTTGAGATCATTGTCCGTCACGACCGCAACTCGTTTCACTTTGCCGGGGAACATGCAGCGGAAAATCGGTCTCAGCGCATTCGCGTCCATATTATGACCGATTTTCTCGACGATCTCCGCTTTCTCTTCGGTCGTCAGTTTTCGGAGTTGCGAGCAGGTCATTTGCAGTTCCTCCGTCGCATGCATTGGCATGTCCGACTGCGCGAAGGCGAAGGTGGGGGCAAGCAAGCCCATGCCAAGCGCCAGTGGCAAGAACTTTCGAACGAACGTGTGCATCATAGTGAGAATGGGAAAAATACGACATCATCGTATCCAGATCCCAGTCTCCCCTCAGTAGCCTATGCTACATGCTCTTTATCGCAGCAGAACGATGCGACCATGCTCATCCACGTCGATATCGCCTTGGAGTTTCAGCAGCTTGAGCGTCCGTGTCACCGTCACACGATTGAGACCGGTGAGTTCCGCGATCTTCTCGTGCGTGAGCGCAAGCGGCGCGTCGGTCTTGAACATGGAGAAAGGATTACGTTTCTTTTTGGTGTAGCGCTTGAGTTCCCCAAGAACCTTCTCTTTCGCGCTGCTCATATCGAGCCTCAGTTTCTGCTCGTAGTCGTGGAGACGGGCGGAGAGTTTTTTGAGCAAACGAACAAGTACCTCCGGATGCGCGGCAATCACTTTCTGAAAATCCTCGGGGGAGAGCGTGCAGA
>PFDS01000007.1:5559-17684 GCA_002772605.1 Candidatus Peregrinibacteria bacterium CG10_big_fil_rev_8_21_14_0_10_49_16 | reverse complement strand
CGGCGTAGTGAGAGACAGTCTCCGTATTCGGCAGGAAATTCCCGAAGAGGCTCCCCGGCCCGATGACATCGAAGGTTGTCTTCTTGCCATCGACGGAGTGATAGAGCACCACTTCACCCTCCTTGAGAATGAAGACATTGCGATCCTGCCCGTCGTGAGGTGTGTAGAGTTGGGTAGCTGAAATGCATCGCTGATCCTGGGCGCGCTCGGCGAGACGCATGATCTCCATGTCGGGAATGCCTTCGAAGACATCGATGTGTGAGATATACCAGACTTTTTCCATTGGAGGTACTATACATCTTCTGGGGGGATGAGCCCACAGCAGCATCCGTCGGATGCTGTTATCCGAACGTCAGCACCTTGTCCGATTCCTCGACGAGGCGCAGGAGATCGGTCATCGTCGAGACGGAGCAGGCCGCACCACCGGATTGCGATCTGCTCTCAAGGCAACTTCCACAGGCAAGGATTTGGCCTTCGAGATTCGTGAAGTCCTTGACCTTCTTGGAAATATCGAAGTGCTCTGAATCGGGCATGCGTTCAAGTTCCACCCCCTCGCTCAAAAGGAAGATTTTCACTTCATGTTCCGCTTTCCGCGCCGTAATCGCGAGCCGCAACGCATTCCACACATGCTCCGGCTGGTTCGATTGGAGGATGATGCCGAGCTTCATAGTCGATCAGAGATCCTTCTTGCGCTCATCGAACTCCTTCTTGTCGATCTCTCCCTTGGCATAGCGCTCCTTCAGGATGTCGAGTGCGGAGTTTCCTCCCGCCGTACCGGAGCTGCGCGAGAGCCATTTCACGAGCGCGACAATCGCGGCGATGATGAGTACCCACCAGAGGATCATGAAGATCATGCCGAAGGGCGCGAAGCCGCTGAACCCGTATCCCATCATGGACGACAGCGTATCAGGATTAGTACCGTTTGACCATCCCATCATCGGAGATGTGTTGTTCCAGCCTCCTCCCATCATGCCATTGCCCATCATCATCCCCATCATGGGCATCATCATGCCCGCGTTTCCCATCGGGAGCGTCCCATCTCCCCCGCACCCGCTCATGCGCTTGCCCATGACGATGTGCATCTGTTCTTCGCCCTCCTCGCCCATCATGCGTGTCATCATCGCGTTCATCGCTTCGTGGGAATCACCCGTCATCTCGCCCATGAAGAACTCGCCGAGTGCGGCGAACTGCTCGTCGGTGAGATCCTTGCATCCGACTTCTTCTCGCTCCATCCGTTGCCAGAGTTCTCTGCCTTCCGCTTCCTCACGGGCAGTGTGGTCGTCCATCATGCCCGTATCCTGCGCGGAGGCGAGGGGCGAGAGGAGGAGTGTGCCAGTGATGAGAGCGACAGAGAGGCGGTGGAACATGGTGTGAGGGAGGAATGTCCGGTAGTATACACTTATGGACTTCGATTACACAGTCGCTACCGACAAAGACTTCGCTGCCGCTCTCGCGAGCGTGCAGGAGGAGATCGCGACAGCGGGGATGCGCGTGCTCCATGTTCACGACGTGCAGGCGACACTCGCGGAGAAGGGCATCACTCGCGACCCGTACAGGATCGTGGAGTTCTGCAACGCCAAATATGCGAGTGCATTCCTGAATGCCGATCCCAAGATCGGCCTCTGCATGCCCTGCAAGATCAACGTGTACGTCCATGAGGGGAAGGTACAGATCAGCGGCATGCGCCCCATCGTTCTGCCGCAATTCTTCCCGCATGTTGATCTGGGCGATATGCCGCAGGAGGTCGATGCCATCGTGCGGTCGATCATCGACAAGGCGAAGGGGGAATGACGGACGGAGACCCCAGCATCGTGCGGCAGAATGTCAAATATTTGGCTTATTTAAGCCAAAATATCAGTTTTGTCCAGAGCGCAGACGACCCCCTTTGTACTGTTCGGAATTGTTCGGTTTACCCCCGCGACACCGAAGGGTAGCCCCCCTCAAAAAATGACCGTGGGGATGCTGTCTGGGACTCAAAGTTGGGGTGTCAAACAGTGCTGCTCTGCCAATCACCCATGATGGTATCCACTCCCCTTCATGATTTCTGACGCACGGTAGAGTTGTTCAAAGAACAGAAGACGACAGAGTTCATGTGGCAATGTCATAGCGCTGAGTGACAGCATATGGTCTGCACGATGACGTACTGCGTCGGTGAATCCATACGCACCGCCAACGACAAATGTGAGAGGTGTGCCTCTATCTTTCCTCTTCGAGATCTCTGCGGAAAATTGCTGTGACGTCAGCACGTCTCCTTGCTCATCCAGAAGCCACACTTCTCCACCACACTGTTCAAGTACACGAAAAACCCGTTCCGATTCTTCCTCTCTCTGCTTCTCGGGCAGCTTTTCCTTACTCGCGGGAAGTTCCTGCACAGAGACATCGAACGCGCGCTGCAAACGGGACAAGTAGAAACCACACCCTGTACGAATCCAGGATTCTTTGAGAGAGCCGATAGCAAGAAGAGAGATTTTTTGCACTTTTTATTTGCATTGTGGTTAATACAGTCTACACTCCGCAGCAGTGAATAATTCAGTCATTATCTTTACGGGATGTAAGTGCCTCGCGTTTATGTGGGACCACTACACATGTCCGGAGATAGTGCGCTAATTATTTACGCTCAGATTCGAATATACAGCTGCTATCTCCCCCGAGAAGCGGTTTTTTGTTCGGATCACCTGTTCCTTTTCAGATCGGCATCACTTTCTCACTCGCATTCCCTTAGGAGGAAAACCATGTTGAACTCACGAGTGGTAGGACAGTCACAAACCATTGCGGCACTGTCGAAAGACGTCGAAAGACGTCGCCGGCATCAGGTGACGCTCAGAGCGCGCATCGACGCCTTCGTCGAGAAACAACGAGGAGTCCGCAACTTCTCCGCACTGGTGGATGAGGTGTTTCCGCCAAAAAAGAACGAACTCACTCTCGCACTGGCTCGCCAGTTGGCAACGGCCAACGTTGAAAACTCCGCCGCAGAACTCCTGGCTCAATGGATGACCTGTGCGGAACTTCCCACACAACTGGAAACCATCGTCTTTTCCAAAGATGTCTGGGCTCCAAACAGTTACAAGAAGTCTCTGACCGCACTCCCCATTCTCGATCACTTGCGTAGCAAGTTGGGATCGTACCCGACTCGGTCACAGAGGGTTGTCTCAAAGCGCGATCGCGCGCATGTGAACACAGGATCTGTTCTGGGCGAGATTCCCGCAGAACTACGCTGTTCGCAATGGGGTCTCAACTTTGAGGGAAACCTCAAAGAACTCCACCTGTATCTGCGTAGAAAAGCAGGACTCACAAGCGGTGACCAGTATGACTTCTCTCTGCTCTGGGAAACATGCGCACGGACAACATCCATGCCACCACAGACAGCATTCGTACAAAACGGTCATCGCAGTGTCCGTACGCACCTGTGGTTACAACAGGACGCGCGCTACGTACGCACAGGAGCGGAATGGTACTACCTGCCATACCTCTCCATGTTCTGCTCAGGTGAACGGGCGCTTCTGGCAACGACAATCGAGGAGGATGACGAAAACATCCGTCAGTACTTCCTTGAAAACATGGAGTTGCTCCAACGTGAAATTGGCGTGGAACCCCTCATCATCTGGGAACCACACTACTCAGAGCACTGCACACGCATGGACGGCAGTCCACTGAACTTCACGGAGTTCAATCCACATCTGTTCCAGACCAGATGGCAAGACGCGATACAGCAGCCACATGCGGCACTGAGTTGCTATGAAGCAATGAACCAACTGCTGCACAGCCTCACTCTGTACAGTCCTGACCTCGCACGTCCTGAATACGTGCAGTCGGCGTTTGGGCCACAGCATGTGCTGTAAGAGAAAGGATTCTTACCCGATCTGGGCTCGAGGGGGGCGGCGTGTTACGCACGCCCCTCCTCATTCACTATTGTACCCATCTCTCTCCATGAATACCACGGAGAAACTACTCACAGGCCTTGTCAATATCGGAGAACGACAGTTCTCTGGAGAAAAAGATGCAACAGAACTCCTCAAAAACTCACTGCAACGTGAAGGGGTTCCTGTATATGTTCAGGAATTTCCCCTGAAACTCCCCCAAGAGAAATCCGCAGTCTTGCTTCTCGACGGCAAACAACAAGAATGCCGTGCAACGAGTTTTGTGTCCGGAAGCATCGACAACAAAGAATGTATAATCAGTTCCGCGCTGCCTATGGCGGAAAGCCCGGATCTACCAAACATCAATTTTAACCCATACTGCAGAGCAATTTCCCGTGGCAATCACTACTGGAATCCCGCAGTTGCGGTATCACATGACGTACTGCAACGTATCCTCACCGCATCATCCGTACACGCAAAGATCGATATCGAATGCGTAGAGGATACAGCCCACAACCTTCTCGTGGGAAACACAGATGACCCCAATTGTATCGTCTTCACACACTACGACAGTATAGGACCAGGTGCGTTCGATAACGCCAGCGGCACCGTTGCCTGCGTTGACGCAGTTGTACAACGCCGGCACACGCTCGATACGACGCTCTTCGTTCTGTCCGGCGCAGAAGAGCTCTCCACGAAAAAACCGTACTACTGGGGTGAAGGTTATCGGCAATTCCAAAGAGAGTATGCCGCACAGATGAAACATGCTCAGCAGATCTTGGTTGTCGATTCTGTGGGTGCAGGTCCACTGCAATGGATCCAAGATCCCCGCGTTCTCCGCCGTGCATTCCCCATCAACGATGCAGAAGCACTCTTACCAAAAATTCAACTCCTCTGCACAGACCTTTTATCACTCATGCCGGTGTATCACAGCGAACTCGATACTGTAAACTGTGTCGAACTGAGAAAAATTGCAGAAGCTTCGGAAAAGCTGCTACTTCTTTTGTAGAATGCTCACCATCTCAATGTGCGCCGTGTGCGGAAACATGTCGACGGGCTGCACGGTACGCAGTTCATACCCCGCTTTTAGGAACTCACCAAGATCACGGGAAAACGTTGCCGCATTGCATGATACGTAGACGATACGACTGGGGGCGTGGGCCACCAATGCTTCCCGCGCCTGCGGATGGAGTCCTGCACGCGGCGGGTCAACAACAATGACATCGAATGCATATTTCCCTCCGGGCTTCAGTTGGTCCTGCAGAAGTTTTTCCACTCGTCCTTTGTAGAAACTGATATTCCCAATGCGGTTCTTGCCGCTGCTCTTGAGTGCATCCTCAACTGCAGATGGGTGGCTCTCAACGCCTACTACTTTCTGACAGAACCGTGCGAGATACTGTCCAATCGTGCCCATACCACAATAGGCATCCAGAACGGTCTCACGTTGTGTAAGATCCGCTCCCTGCTGAATTGCCTGATAGAGTTTTTCGGTTGCAAGTGTATTTGTCTGAAAGAAGGAAAAAGGAGAAATTTCGAACGTGAGATCAAACAGTCGTTCTCTGATAAACGGCTGTCCTACGAGCGTATGAATACGCGGAGACTCCGGCTTATCGTTCATTCCCATGTGTTCCACGACGAGCAAGGACTTGAGTCCCGGACGACCACCAAAACGCAGGAAATGTTGAAACAGTGGTTCGATTTCCTTTTTTCGCCCATTCACCACAAAACAAATCATCTGTTCCTCTGTGTGAACACCACGGCGCAGGAGCAGCATGCGAAGCAGCCCCTTATGTATCTTCGGATTGTAGACAGGCAACTTTGTGTCTTGCATGAAACGGCGCACATCAGCAAGTAAAGTTCCTATTTGTTCATCGTAGAGGTGACACTCTGTGATCGGCAGGATCGTTGCCCACTGGCCGAGTTTATGAAAACCAATCGAAGGGTTCTCGTCAAAGTAGATGCGCTTTCCGTTTTGTTCTTCTGCGCGCATGGTTTCATAGCCGAAGGAAAGTTCCAGTTTATTGCGATAGTGAAATACCTGAGGGCTTGGGATGATCTTCAACACACGACCGGGAAGAGTTTTACGCACTGCGTCATCGGCGGGCGTGAGATGCTCGAGCGTCTCACGAACAATATCTTCCTTGTATTCCAATTGTTTGTTATACGTCAGGTTCTGCCATACGCAACCACCGCATTCATGAAAATGGGCGCAACGCGGCATAATTTCGTCTTTGGACTTCGAAAGTAACTTTTCTTTGCGCGCTTCAGCGTAGTTTGGCTTCACTTTCGTCACCACAACTTCAACACGCTGACCGGGGATCGTGTCTTTTATGAAAAGTGGAAAATTTTCTATATAACCAAGCCCAGAACCACCATAAGTGACTTTCTCAATAGAAACCGTCACCCGCTGACCTGGGTGTACAGGAGAGTCAACAATACTTGACATTTCTCATGAAATAAAGAATAATAACAAACTTTTATGCGTATAGGAAGACCAACAGAGCGTATTGATTTTACGCTGTGGGCAGTAATGTGCATCCTCACCTTGATGGGAATAACCACACTCCTTCTACGAGGCAGTCTACTCAATGATGCCAAGAATGCAAGCCCAGTTAGACACTTTGCTGAGCAGGAGGTCGCAACATCACATAACGACCTTCATCTGCAGGCAGATATCTCATCTGTACACGAAGGTATCCTGCGTACTGCTCTGAGCATTGTGCCGGAGCACTGTGTGACCAGCCTGAATCACCTGCATGTGCGATACGACAATCCTAAGCGACGCGGGCTCGCTGGAGCAACCACCATCATTCTCGATGGAAATCAGCCTGACCAGGAATTCCGTGCACTGTTTTTTCATGAATTTGGACACGTTGCGGATCTGGGGTGCATAGAAGGCACTGATGATCACCCCATGAGCATCTTCAAAGATGGAAACATGAAGATGTATGCCAATGATGCAAGTATCGCTTTCTATGAGATTTCCTGGGAAGACGAATTCACTAAAACACAGGGTGCTCATCCAGAAGATTTTGTTTCCGGATACGCACAGACGGACGCATTCGAAGATTTCGCCGAGACATTTGCCTACTTCATTCTCCAACAGGAACGGTTTAAAGAACGTGCACGAGAAAATAGCGCTCTTCAGAAGAAGTACAGTTGGATGCGCCGCCATCTCTTCGAATCAAGTCCACAGGTTGCTCAAGGCCTTTCTACGGAGCGGGATGGTATCCCCTGGGACACCACAAAGCTGCCGTACATCTGGAATCCGGCAATTCTAGCGCAGCATAAGAAATAAAACTACACTTATCCCATGCGACACGGGCATTTGATCATTCTCTGGCTCCTCACAGACATGATCCTTTTCATCGGACTCTTCGTCCTCGCCTACTTCCTGCGAGTCGGTTTTATCTTCTCCACAGACTTTCCGTTTGATCGCTTTCTCACGACCACGCTTCTCATTACGCCACTATGGCTGAGCGCGCTCATTTCCACAAGAACGTTTGCACTCATGCGCAGACAGACATCCATAAGGAATGGCCTGCACATTGCCTTCTGTGCTGTCATTGGAACAGCACTGTTCGCTCTGACCTACTACTTCCTCCACGGAGCATTCTTCAGTCGTCTGCTGCTCGTACAAGCACTTTTACTCACATGGGGCATCATTTGGATGTGGCACATGCTCTTCTCTCACGTACTACACTACGTCCTTCGAAAGACAAACACATTTCCAGTACTCGTTGTTGGAGTCACACGTGAATCCATGCGGCTTATTGACCTCTTGCAGAAGAAAAAGAGTCCCCTCAAACCTGTGGCCATCTTGGATGGACGTGGAGTGAAAGAACGGGATATCCACGGCGTCCCTGTAAAAGGCAAACTCAATAAACTTGAAGATGTTCTTCAGGAAGATCACATCACACACCTTATTCAATGCAGTGACCTGGAACAGACAATCAACCTCTTAAGCGCCTGCCGCAACAAAGGAATCACCTATATGAACCTCCCTTCTCTCCTCGGCATCGTCGAACGTGATGAACGCGTTGATCGGCTGGAAGGACAGCCTGTGACTATTGTGAGTCCGAAGGACAAGTGGTGGAAATGGCCGTTCCAGTAAACCATGCAGTACCTCATTCTTGCCGGCGGGTTTGCCACTCGCCTCTGGCCTCTGACCGAAAAGCGCGCAAAACCGCTTCTCCCACTCGCAGGAAAACCTGTCATCACGCATATCGTAGAAAAGCTTCCTCAAGATGCAAACATCCATGTGCTCACAAATGCAGCGTATACAGAGAGTTTTCGGCAGTGGCGCCTATTTCTTCCGAAACGGGATATTACCATCCATACCGAACACACACGGAGTGACGATGAAAAGCTGGGTGCGCTTGGTGCAGTGGCACAATGGATAACTGCAAAAACCATACTGGAAGATCTGGTTCTTCTTACAGGAGATAACTATTACGGGTTTGCCATGAAGGATTTTCTACAGCAGTACGAACAAGGGGTACCGCTCCTTGCCGCATACGATATCGGCAACACGGAAGCCGCAAAACAGTTTGGCACCGTCCTGCTCAAAGCAGACCAGAAAACCATTGCAGCATTCGAAGAGAAACCAACAGAACCCAAAACTACACTCATCTCTACAGGATGCTCTATCGTTCCAAAAGCATACCTTTCAGAACTCACGGCATTCGCCGCAGAGAAACCCGACAACATCGGCGGTCTCTTCACACACTTCGTTGAGAAAGATATTCCCATTCACTGCTTCCGTTTCACAGAACCATGGTTCGATATTGGGTCATTCAGTGCCTACCTCAATGCCACAAAAATGCTTGTAGGAGACACCACAAAAATAGCAGATACCGCTTTGGTCTCTGATGCAGAATGTGAACATACCGTGGTTGTGGGAGAACGCACACGTGTACGGCAGTCAGCGTGTGACAATGTGGTCATCTTCGATAACTGCACCATCGAAAGTTGCGTACTTCGCGACTGCGTTATCGACAATAACTGCACTCTACGCGGCATCGATCTCACCGGAAAAATGCTCCGGGAGGGAACAGAACTCATCGCACCTTCTTAAAACACATGCAATAGAATATTAAAAAGTGTATTCCTTGACGATTTGTCAACTCATCGCGCGATTGCCATATCACCCCCTCTCACCTACACTCAAATCCTATGAAAAAACCGCTCGTTTCTCTTTTTGCCATAAGCCTTCTTCTGACAGGGTGCATGCAAACTGTGACATATGATGTTGAGTTTCACGCTATTAGTAAAGACCGGGAAGGTCAACTGTTGCTCGCAAGCTTACGCGTCATAGAACGTCGCCTAGAAAGCCTCGGAAGTGACCAACTGCTTTCGCAAGATATCAGTACTCAGAGTGACAATGTTTCCATCACACTCTCCATTCGAGATAAAGCGGCGGCAGTACTGCTCACAGAAGAGTTAACAAAACCATTCACGCTCGATGTGATGATTGAGACAAACGAGGACGAAGAGCCGGATGTGGACATCGACGGACATGGAACTTTTCGAAAAACAGATATCACAGCAGAGCACCTTCTCTGGATCGAGGCACAAGAAGACGTCGGCACTGGGCAGCAGAGCAAGGGGCGTATCTTCCTTTTCTTCACAGAAGAAGGAAGGGAGCGCATGATTGCCCTCTTTAAAGGAAATAAAGGTAAATCCATCGGACTCTTTGTAAAAGGACGTCTCGTAAGCAAGCTCCGCATCGACACCGAGACTATTAGTGATAACATCGTGATCGAAAACATTCCTTCCTACGAAATTGCAAAAATTTTTGCGGACGATGTGAATGTTGGACTGCACATGATATTTACTCAACAGTAGTTCATGCTCCGAAACACGCGCACCAATGTCATCTCTGTCGCACTCCTCCTGGGAGTTGCACTGTTCATTGCTCTCCCGTTGGAATGGAAGCAGTGGACGCCTGAGTTCGTACAAAATGCAAAATTGCATCTTGGCCTTGACCTTGCCGGAGGAACACAGTTGGACTTTCGTATTTCAGAAGAAGAAATTGACGAGCAACTGAAAAACGTTCAATTGAAAATTGCAGCAATGGAGGCGCAGGGGGGAAACGGTGAGGAACTGTACAATCTCCGCACGCAGCAGCAAATTCTGCTCGAACAGAAACGCAATCTCATCGAAGCTATCCGAACAGTACTCGAACGCCGCATGAATGCACTTGGCGTCAGTGAAGCGAGCATAACGCCATCCTACGTAGGAAACGAAAAACACCTGCTCGCTGAATGTCCGGGCATCATCGATCCCGACACCTGCATCGATACTGTCGGCAAAACTATTCAGCTGGAATTCAAGGAAGAACACACCGAATCGACAGAAGCGTTTGAAGCTGAGGTACATACGCGCATCGCGAATGCGGAAAAACGTCTGAATGAAAGTGGAGAAACGCTCGCTGTTATTGGACAAGATCTGGGAGACGAACTCGGCATTTTCTACCAGGAAGAACGTGCATTCTTTAAAAACGAACTGGCGGACAGTCTCCAGCCAATGTGGACGAGAACTCCCGCTTCCGGCGTTCGTCGCATTGAGGGATTTGTGGTTGGGGAAAATCGCAAAGCAGATGGAGAACTCTTCCAAGAAAACATTCCGGGAATCTTCCTCGCAGAGGTTATGCGCGCACGCACGCAGACAGGACGGTTGGTTAACGATGCTCCTACGGCATTTACCATTCTTAGTAACCGTGAGCCAAACACACAGTACCGTGAGCGTCACGATGTTCCTGTAAACGAGGATCTCCACACCGCCGTCTCCGCAACACTGCGCAGTATGCAACCAGGAGAATTGCATGTGGCAAAAACCGATAACGGAACTGCGCATCTCCTTTTCCTTCGTCAATTTATTCCTGCGCAAGACGCGGCAAATATCAGCCACATTCTCGTTGCCTATACGGATGCTCTCAATGCCAAAGCCGGAGTAACCCGCACGAAGGAAGAGGCTTTCGACAAAATACAAAGGCTCAAACAGGAACTTGCGGAAGGCGCGGATTTTGCAACTCTTGCGCGACGCGAATCCGACGGGCCATCGCGTGCTCAAGGAGGAAATCTAGGGCGCATCACACGCAACGAACTTGTTCGTACATTTGCCAATGTGGCGTTCAGTCTACCGTCAGGTGCAATGAGCGATATCGTCGAAACGCCATTCGGTTTCCATATCATCAAAGCAAATGCCCCTATTGAGGCCACGGATGAAGTGGTGAGTTACGATGAACTGATCGTGCGAGGTGAAGATGCCGAAGATCGCGCCAATGGCTTCATTGCACAAATGCAAGCAGGAGACATCACGCAACTGGAGGAACAGATCCGTTTGCAGTACGTCTTCTTCTCTCTTGTTCCGACAGGGTGGAAAGACACCGCACTCGACGGGAAACATTTCCGCACGGCTTCGGTGACAGTGGATCCCACAA
The DNA here is from genome assembly GCA_002772605.1 of Candidatus Peregrinibacteria bacterium CG10_big_fil_rev_8_21_14_0_10_49_16. Taxonomy (GTDB): domain Bacteria; phylum Patescibacteriota; class Gracilibacteria; order Peribacterales; family Peribacteraceae; genus 2-02-FULL-49-16. Next base: position 6,383 of record PFDS01000007.1, on the reverse strand, counting down.
CGAACATCCCGGTGGTGGAAATCCAGTTTGACAGTGAAGGAGCAGAGCTTTTCCAGGAGCTTACGAGAAATAACATCGGAAGAAGTATCGCAATCTTCGTTGGAGGACAACTCATCTCTGCCCCCGTCGTACAGGAAGAGATTGCCGGAGGCACAGCTATTATCACGGGAAGCAACAACTTTGAAGAAGCGCGTACTCTCGCACGCGATTTGAACACCGGTGCCATTCCTGCACCAATCCACCTCACCGGTATTCACACCGTCGAAGCAACACTGGGTGCAGAAGCGCTCCGTGCAGCAATGGTAGCAGGACTTATTGGCTTCTGTATCCTTGCACTCTACATGCTTCTTGTCTATCGACTCCTTGGTGCTGTCGCAATAGCAGCACTGAGCTGTTACATTATTCTCTTGTTTGCGATCATAAAACTCCCGCTCTTCCTGTTCTCCAGCCAGAACATCGTGCTCACGCTGGCAGGCATCGCAGGCATCATTCTCAGTATCGGAATGGCTGTGGATGCGAATGTCTTGATCTTTGAACGACTGAAAGAAGAACTCAGAAAAGGTAAGTTTCTCTCGACCGCAATTGAGATCAGCTTCAAGAAATCGTGGACGGCTATTTGGGACAGTAACTTCACAACGCTCCTTACCTGTCTGATCCTCTTTTTCATCGGTACTTCCATCATTCGCGGTTTCGCAATCACACTGGGCCTTGGCATCCTGCTCTCGCTCTTTACCGCAGTGACCATCACGCGCTGGATTCTGCGCTGGACTGTCAATGCCTTTCCTTCAATCCATGACCATCCGCACCGCTACTTCGGCATCAAG
>PFDS01000007.1:0-5548 GCA_002772605.1 Candidatus Peregrinibacteria bacterium CG10_big_fil_rev_8_21_14_0_10_49_16 | reverse complement strand
TGCCACTCAATCAAATAATTCGCATTCACGGCATTCCAAAAAGCGGCTCCATCGTTGCAGCACATCTCCAAAGCGCAGACCCTCGCTTGATCGTCGTATACGACCCAAAAGAAGCCGACTGTTTTGTAGACGACATCGTCGATACGGGCAGAACACAGCAACTGTACTTCGACCGCTACCAGAAGAAGACCTACGCACTCTTCGGGAAAGGCGCTGCACAGAATTGCATTCGTAATGTTCCACCGACACAATGGGTGGAATTTCCTTGGGAAAGCCAGGAACAAACCAATAAAGAACACCAGGATTTTGTCGTACGCCTTTTGGAAGAGCTGGGAGAAGATGCGTCACGTCCTGCATTGCTGGATACCCCCGCACGCTTCTTGAAGGCCTGGCGGGAAATGACACGGGGGTACACGATGGATGTCAAACTCAAAGCAATGGAAATAGAGGAATCTCTCTTTCCCACAGACACGCACGGGATGATCGTCGTCCGTGATATTGAATTTCATTCACTCTGCGAACACCACCTCCTCCCCTTTGTCGGTAAAGTCCATGTGGGATACCTTCCATATAAGCACACAATCGGACACAGTAAAATTCCGCGCATTGTGGAAATGTACGCCAGTCGATTACAAGTGCAAGAACGCCTCGGTCAGCAGATTTGTGACGCCATTGCCGACGTTGTCCAACCAAAAGGGATTGGCGTTCTCATCGAGGGATCGCACTTCTGCATGCTCATGCGCGGCGTCAAAAAAGAGCATACCACTATCACCACAAGTCATCTGAAAGGCGTCTTCGCGGAAGACGCGAGAACACGGCAGGAGTTTTTGCAGTTGGTTCGGAATTGAATGTATCCATCCTTCGATACGATTTCTTTTTCTGTGTCATGCTGAGTGATTTTGCGCTAGCAAAATCGTATCGAAGCATCACAGAAAAAGAAATCACTCAGGATGACATACTCAATTTCTTTCAACACTCCCCTCCAGCTGTTCCCGCGTCACAGCCATCTGCGCATAAATCTGCGCCATGATGGCCTGGGGGTTTTCTTCCGTATTCAGTTCCGCCACCTGTTTCTCCACCTCCTCCATATCCGCTTTTCCTTCTTCCAGAAGAACAACCCAGTTCTTCACCTGCACAGAAACCACTCCCCGAGAAACCGTATACCCTGTTTCTTGTGATTGCTTTTGCAAATTTGCAAAGTCCAGCTTGTGGTTGCGCAGATCTTCTTCCCAGATGTCACTCTGCAATCCTTCTATGTCTCCTGTCTGCGTCATCACCGCATCTAAGCGACTACGGTGTGCACTGAGATCTTCAAACAGACGAGCTCCTTCGCCGTAGATGGCATCCGGACGATCATCCCGCACACCGAAACGCGCTTCAGTATGCTTCTCCGTATCTCCTTCGAGCATCACCGTTGTATCAGTCACTTTCTTGTTTCCTACAATCAACACGACGTCCTCCCGTGCCGTTTTCAATTCTACCTGGTTCGTGTGGCGACGTTCGTGCATACAGACCTCCTGTAACTTCTCCAGAGAATCATGCAGAAGCAGGTCCGCACTCAGCTGGATCTGATGGACGGAGCCGCCAACAGGCGCCATGCCCAGCACACCTCCAGGCAAATTTGACACCTGCACGCTTCCGTACTCGCAGCAAAGAGCAGATACAATTCCCAGGCGCTCTTGGAGCATTGTGACACCTCGGTCATCTCCTGCTTCACTTGCCTCTACGATCTGCCGCTCTATGTTTGCCACAGCATCCCCCACGGTTCTTGCACCCAAAACCGCAAGCTCCAATCTCTGTTCACCAGTGAGAATGTTGGCCTGAAGATCTGTTTCTATGCGGGAGAATGTATCCAGCTGCATCATACCTGCAGTGTAATCACGTTTTTCTTTATGCCTACTACCTAAGTAGGGAGAAGAAATAGTACCAGTTTTTTTTGGCTTCGTAAAGAGGAAAACACGAATATCAGGACATGTATGGAGACGCTCTATAGAACGTCTCTACAAACGATCATACATGAGATACGTAAATGCATATTCATGTTTCTCATCCTTCCCATGCTCTTCTCTCATCACCTCTTTCCACTCGTTCCCATCCACCTCTGGAAAATATGTATCCCCATCGATATCCGCGTGGACACGCGTGAGATAGATACGGTCGGCAATAGGCAAAGCCAAATGGTAGATATCCCCGCCACCAATGACAAAGACTTCATCAGGATCATCCTGCTCTGCAATCAGCAAAGCTTCTTCCAGTGAACTGACCGTGTCACACCCCAGTAGTGAACGTGCTTTGTCACGCGTAATGACAATATTGCGACGATCAGGCATGGGACGGATGTTTTCCGGCAGTGATTCGTACGTCTTGCGCCCCATGATGACCGGCTTGCCTTTGGTTGCATCCCGAAAGTACTTGCGATCATCCGGCAGATCCCACGGCAGATGCCCGGACTTCCCAATCACATTATTCTCGGAAGCCGCAGCAATGAGGGAGACTTTCATACGGCAACGGGGGCTTTAATACTCGGATGCGGATCGTAGTTGAGTACAAAAATATCTTCATACCGAAAATCGAACAAGTTCTTCACATTCTCATTCAGCATTAGTTGCGGACAAGGTCGCGGCTCGCGACTAAGCTGCTCTTTCGCCTGCTGTACGTGATTGCGGTACAAGTGCACATCACCGAATGTATGAACGAACTCCCCCGGGGCATAACCACAGACATGCGCCAACATGTGCGTGAGAAGCGCATAACTCGCAATATTGAACGGCACGCCGAGGAAGTAGTCCGCACTTCGTTGATAGAGTTGGCAGGAAAGTGCACGTCGTCCCTCCATATTGGGAGCAGACACGTAAAACTGGAACAGGCAGTGACACGGCGGCAGCTTCATCTTGGGTACGTCCGCCACGTTCCATGCGACAACTACGTGACGACGGGAATCCGGATTATTCTTGAGACTATCCAGTACTTGCGTGATTTGATCCGTCACCGTGCCATCAGCTCCCTCCCATGCGCGCCACTGCTTGCCATAGACCGGACCAAGATTCCCCTGTGCATCCGCCCACTCATCCCAAATACCAACCTTATTGTCTTGTAAATATTTGATATTCGTATCCCCTGCCAGAAACCAGAGGAGTTCATGCACGATCGCCCGTGTGTAGAGTTTTTTTGTGGTGAGTAACGGAAATCCGTCCTGTAAATCGAATCTCAATTGCTGTCCAAAAAGCGACCACGTTCCCACTCCCGTCCGGTCTTCCTTCTCTTGCCCTTCATCCACAATTTTCCGGAGGAGATCGAGGTACTGACGCATGAAAAAAGTGTACCAGAAAAATGTGGACATGACGAAACCCCGAGCAAGTGCTCGGGGCCTCAAGGTCTCCTTACCACGTTGAGTATCGAATGTAGATCAGGATGCTGGATGCAGCTGTCATCACCAGCATCATGAACGTTGTGATAATGAACACACAGTTATCCTTCCCCGCCATCTCCTTCCACTTTTTGCTAGTAACGAAAAGATTCGCCGCCGCAAACAGGATAAGAAGAATCGGGTACGGGGCAGGATGGAACGGCGTGCCGAATCCGCGCACGTACTTCGTCTGATAACCGAACGCAGCCGCCAGTTGCTCAGCTTGCTTTGGACTGGTAGCCACTGAATCGGTCACGGCTCGGCCAACGACCGGAAGCATGACCACGAGTGCTGCCACAGCCAGAACGATCAGAGCGATACTCACAACTCTCAAAACCTTCAACAACGTCTCATCTCCTTTGCACTCTTTTTAGGTGCACTGAGTCGCAGGCAAACGTCGTACCCGCATGTGTAAAGACCTTTAAATATTTATACAACTTTATATTGACTTTGTCAACATTTTGTGTATAGTATCGAGCTATTGGATCCTTGGAAATCACAGAACAAGAACAAAACGAGGAAAAAGAATGTTCGAAGCACTCAAGAACCTGCCCCAGATCGTCCTCTTCGCCCTACTCCTGTCGCCCGCGATCGTCGCGGGCCTGATCGCCTGTTGGCGGTACAGGAAGCCCGCCGGACTCGGCAGCTTCTGGGACGGTCGACCATCGCGTGCGGAGCATGCATTCAAGTGGTTCGCCCGAGGTCTGTTCGCCACTGTCGCGGTGATGATCGTCCTGCTCATCGCCAAGTTCATCGGAGGGTTCATTCCCTTCGAGTTGAACCAGCACATGACAGAACTCGACCGCGTCGCGCAGAAGCAGGGCATCGAGATCCACCACAACGGCAAGAGCTATGAAGTGGGATTGCTCCCTCCCGAACTCCTGCCAGATCACTGCCGGCAAGACTGGGAGCGAGTGTGGGGCAAGTCAGTCATTGCGTGGGCCCTGAGAGTTCAGTCGGATGACCCGAATCATACGAAGGCATTCCTCGTCTTCGCAGACGGTGGCTACATCAGCCATCGCTTCCTGCGGATGCCCGGGCACAAGCCTGCACCACACTACGAGATCTACTACCGCACGAGCAAAAATTCGGTCTACATGGATGAAAAGGCCGAGAAGTGGGTGGAAGACCTCACCAGTCGTCTCAAGAAGGAGGAGCACAAACCGTTCCTGGCACAGATGGAGGAAAACCTTCAGAAGGCCAAGGAAATCGGCGAAAAGCGCGCCGAATGGCAGCGCAAGTACCGTCAAAAAGTCCGCGAGCTGGAACGCAAAAACAAGTAGCTCGCAAAACACCCCGGAGGGATCCCAACACAAGGATCCAATGTAACCCCCTCCGGGGTTTTCGCATGCAGAAAATTGTGTCACCCTTCGACGAGCTCAGGGTGACACAGGGAGCGGGTGACACAAAGGAGGAGAGATTACCCGCCATAATACTTCACGGTCCCATCCGGCCACCAGTTCGGGGATGTGTAGAACATGGCGGCGCAGATCAGAAACCATATGCCGCCAATCACCATCATCGCTCCAAAGAAGCCAAATCCGGGGGAATAACTGAGTCGGGCAAACCCAATACAGAGTAGCCCAAGGACCAGAAGCGCTCCTCCCGTTACTGCGACAGAAAGGACAAAAGGAACGTTCATGGAGACCTCCTTTCTGAAGGAATCATACAGTGGCGAAATAGAGTCTGAAAGTAGAATAAAAAGTAGCCAGAAATACTTGACTTTTTATTAAAAATTATTATAATGTAAATTAGTCGTTTCTTAACACAACCGCCTTCGCCGACTCAAAGAAAGAGAAAGTTATGAGTCAGAACAACAGTCGTTCGTACCGTCAACAAGTGGTGTGGGAAGAGTACATGCGTGCAAACACGCAGTGGAACGGAGCCCCCGTCCCCCTGCACGAGCAGGACTCCATCTACATCGCACACCTGCAGACGGCACACGCACTGGCCGCCGCGGTCAAGTAAGAAAACAACGAACACCAGCTGAAAAATGCTGGAACAAAAGCCCCACGGGAAACCGTGGGGCTTTAAAACATGTGTGTACACAGAGATGTCAAACACCCTTGACTTTTCCACCCAACGAATGATACTCACTTTCCTGATTTTTCACATGCACAAGAGTAATGCTTGTAGTCAGAA
>PFDS01000011.1:13514-16037 GCA_002772605.1 Candidatus Peregrinibacteria bacterium CG10_big_fil_rev_8_21_14_0_10_49_16 | reverse complement strand
CGGTGCGTGCGGCGCCTTCGAGTTTTTGAAGTTTATTCTGGAGCGTTGCCAGATCTGCCAGTGCGAGTTCTGTTTCAATAGTTTCTCGATCACGTTTGGCATCGAGCGTTCCTTCGGTGTGGGTGACATCGGGATGATCGAAGAAACGTACCACATGGCAGATCGCATGCACTTCGCGGATGTGACTGAGGAACTGATTTCCCAGTCCTTCGCCTTTGTGTGCGCCCCGGACGAGACCGGCGATATCAACGAACTCTACGGTAGCAGGGATTACTTTCTCGGGATGCACGATATCCGCGAGCTTCCGCAGACGTTCGTCCGGCACCTCAACGATGCCCACATTCGGATCAATCGTGCAGAAGGGATAGTTTGCCGCCTCTGCGCCACGTGTGCGTGTAAGGGCGTTGAAGAGGGTGGATTTACCTACGTTTGGGAGGCCGACTATACCAATTTTGAGAGCCATTTTGATGCGTAGGATACAGGAAATTCTGAAAAATCCTCACTATTGACAAAAATGATAAATAATGTATTATTTCTTATCCAATGCACAGGATTTTTGTACTATTCATTGGTTTGACGCTGCTCTTTTTCGGCAGTGTACCGGTTTCTGCGCAGGTGCCAAATCAAGCGATATCCCGTTTTGATGCAATCAAAGTTCTCGTTGAACAGGATCCGGATCTGTTTGAACGGGTCTTTTACCATGCAGAACACCTCCCGCCGTTGCCGCTGTTTCGCGATACGGCACAAGTCCTTCCGCACGCGCCGTATATAGAGGCGGCATTTGAAGCGGGCATTCTTCCAGGGATTGCCGATCGCATGCTCTATCCCAGTGCCCCTCTTTACAGTGAGTCTGCTCTTGCGCTTTTGCTGCGTGCAAAAGGTGATCGCACTCCTCTGACAGAGCAGTGGTTCCACATTCGGCCACAGACGGATCGTACAACACTGAATCAATTAGCTCATTATGCACTGCAGAAAGGCATTGTTATTCCGCAAGGTCTTCGAGCAGGACAGGCACTATCGTGGCAAGAGTTTTCCATTATGTTGCAGAACGATTCTTCTTTTCTTCCTGCACAAACACAACTGTTCATGCCACAGTCCCCTCTTCCTGCATCTCTTCCTTCTGGGCCTCTTCCTCTCCCTCCCCCTCCCCCGCCGCCTCCTCCGCCACATCCATTTCTGTCACGGAAAGATTTTGCCATTACCATGCCGACGCTCGATATCTACGACCTTGGCATTGCACATCCTGAAGATCCGTTGACGCAACAGGGATTATTGGAACCGTTGCAGGCAGGAGTCGGACATCTCTTTTCCTATCCGGGAAGGGGAGGGAATATTCTCGTCTACGGACATAGCAGCGGGTATCCCTGGGATGTGTCCCAGTTCACACGCATTTTTCGCAAAGTGAATCGTTTGCAGAAGGGTGATGCGATTTACGTTACCTATAATGGCGCGGTGCATGAATATCAGGTAACGGGTCAAGAAACCATTCCTACCCGCGACATCAGCCGTCTGCAGAGCACTCATGGTGAAGAACTCATCCTCTACACCTGTTGGCCACCGGATTCCACCTCACAGCGTTACATCGTGAGAGCAAGGAAGAGTGTGTAAAGCGGGTGTTTCACAATGATTCAATTATTTAAATAATTGAATCATTCTCTCCTCTTTCTCTAGACTGGAATCCATGGGAAAAAAGAGTCCACTGACACTGACAGAAAAGGATCGCAAAAAGATGGAGAAAGAAGTAGAAGTTCTGTTTCGTGCTCTCGGGAAAGAGCAGAACGCTTCTTTACTTGCTTTGCTTCTCACCGACAGCGAGAAGCTTATGCTCATGCGTCGGGTTCACATTGCGAAACTCCTCATTCAGGGGATGAGTGTTGAGGAGATTAAGAAGCGTCTGGAGGTTGGAGCGGCAACCGTTGGTACTGTCGAGCGGTGGTTGCGGGAGCACTTTGCCGATTACCGTTCCGCACTGGCCGGCGTGTACGACGATGTGCGTCGGGATATTGAAGAACGTGGAGATGTCCAGATCCATTCACTCGGATGGCTTCGGAAGAAATATCCTCTTCACTTCTTCCTTATTTCGTTGATGATTGAGGACATGGTAGGTCTTTCTAGACGAAAGAAATCTTAAAATAGAATATTTCTCTTACAGAAAAGAAAATACTGGGGTGTGCGCATCAAAACCTCCCCGCTACCTTTGGTGGCAGCGGAGAGTGGGGGTGAGGAACAGATGATGAGCAGGGTGGCTGAGGAGTAGGGGAGTGGTGATTCTATCACCACTTCGGAACAATGCGGTACCCCCCTGGATACGGAACGTACGTGTACCCGGCATTGCCGGAGTAGTACGGGTTTCCGTAGGGAGCGTAACTCCCGGTGTTGCTCCAGTAGCCATTTCCGTACGGCCCCATCGTGGAAATGCTGTTGTGGTTTTGGTACAGCGAATGGTGTGTTCGCTGATACACTTTCTGGCCATTGGCAAGTGTGTACTCATGTTGGACGTGATACCCGCCGGGGAAGCGGTAC
>PFDS01000011.1:13185-13481 GCA_002772605.1 Candidatus Peregrinibacteria bacterium CG10_big_fil_rev_8_21_14_0_10_49_16 | reverse complement strand
CAGAATGCAAACTGTCTCATGGTGTTCTCCTTTCTTCATCATTCAATTAATTAATTAATTGAATGATGAAACCAATAGGTGTACATGGGTTTGTTCCTCACCCCATTATGTTCTTTATAGCAGGACGCGCGCCAAGGCTGGCGCTCTGGACGATTCTTCCGGCGCACGATCCTTCGTGCGCGTCCTCAGAATGTATTTTATATACCTCAGAAGCAAAATGGGGTGAGGACGATACTTGAAAGAGCAACTAAAGAAGTAAGAAACTATAGTATCATACAGATGAAATGTCAAGTTTA
>PFDS01000011.1:406-13151 GCA_002772605.1 Candidatus Peregrinibacteria bacterium CG10_big_fil_rev_8_21_14_0_10_49_16 | reverse complement strand
TTCCATGTCCGTAAGCACACGGTCGATGATGTTGATCCCAATATCTGCCTCCTCTTTCGTGAGGATAAGTGGAGGAAGGATACGGAACGCATTCGGTCCGCAGGTGATCGTGAGGAGACCGTTTTCAAATGCTTTTTGCACGAAGCGGTCACGAAATTCCGGTGCACGTTCTTTGGACCTCTGATCTTTCACGAGTTCTACGCCAATCATGAGTCCTTTTCCGCGGACGTTGCCAATAGACGGATGACGTGCCTGCAGATCCCGCATGCGTTTTTGCATGTAGTCCCCGGTCTGGTTCACATGACCCAGAAGCCCTTTGTTCTCCAGACGGTCAATCACTTCGAGCGCTGTGCGGCAGGCGACAATGTTTCCTCCGAATGTTGTATTGTGTGACCCCGGTTCCCAATTCATCACATGATCTTTAGCGATCATGGCGCCAAGGGGCATACCGTTTGCGATTCCTTTCGCAAGCGTCATGATGTCCGGTTCAATGCCGTAGTGTTCGCTGCAGAACATTTTCCCCGTGCGTCCCATACCCGATTGCACTTCGTCGACCATGAAGAGAATCCCGTGTGTACGGCAGAGTGTCTGGAGCTTCTGCATATATTCCGCAGACGGGACGAGGTAGCCTCCTTCTCCTTGAATCGGTTCGATGATGAGTCCTGCGTATTCATCCGGGGGATTGCGCCTGAAGAGTGTTTCTTTCAATGTATCAAGCGTATCCAGGTTTTTTCCTCGATAGAGATCGGGATAGGGAATGTGATCTGTGTCTTGCGGGACAGTGAATCCTCTTTGTTGTGCAGGGTGGCTGGCGGTAAAGGCGAGTGCTCCCGTCGTGCGTCCGTGGAATCCTCCGTAGCACGCAATGAACTTCTTGCGGCCGGTGTGGTAGGTGGCGAGTTTACGCGCTGCTTCCACTGCTTCCGTTCCGGAGTTCACAAGCATCACGCGCTTCGGATCAGCACCGGGTGCCAAGTGAGCGAGTTTTTCACAAAGCTCTCCATAGTAGGGATGCGTATGATCGCCGCCGGCAACATGCAGAAGTTGCTCTGCTTGTTCGGCGATGATCTGTTGGACTCTGCGGTCGCCGTGGCCAAGGCTGTTGACGCCGATACCGCTGGTGAAATCGAGGTAGCGATTGCCGTCGGGATCTTCCAGGAAACACCCATACCCATCTGCTGCGACGAATCCATATTCTTTTGTGAGGCACCGTGGCCCGTACTGCCCTTCACGTTCCAGAATGGCACGCGCCTTCGGTCCAGGAGGTGGAATGTGGATGTAGGGCATGCAATAGGTTTTTCCGGGATCAAGTTGGACGTGTCCTTGATCGAGAACTTCCGAACCAAGTTCATGGTCAAGATGCTTGGACATATTAGAGAAGAAGGAAAAGGGAAATAGTAAAGAGGAAAATGAAGGAAGTGTCAAAACACTACAACCGTAACCATGCCAGCAACCTTCCCATCCACCGTAATTGCGGAGGGCTGGTTAAAGGTTTGCTTTTGAGGATGTCGTGACGGAGTGTTTCGCGGACGGTCCAGAGAAGACGTGTGTGGCCGTTTTGGAGGAGCACATTTGTTTCTCCCATCTGATCCAGAGAGTTTTTCATGAGATTTCCCGAACCAATGAAGAGCTTCTTCTTATCTACCAGTAGGAGTTTGGCATGGAACATTCCCGGATACAGGAAGACCTGTGCCTGTCCGTGTGATTGAGAGAGCAGTTGGCCAATAGCATGCATGTTTGCATGATGTTGAAAATCGGGCTTTTCGGGAATGATGACGGTAACGCTGATGCCTTCTGCACTTCGTTTGGCAAGAAGGTTGACGATGTCTTCATCGCAGAAGTAGACATGTTCGATGACAATCGATTCCTGTGCTTCAGAAATGAGTTTGGTAAAGGCTGAACGCATATTCTTCACTCTCTCGGTGTTCATAATGATTTGTGCATGATTTGGACATAAAGATGCATGTTCTTCGAGGTAACTTTCTACAAATCGTGTCCCCTGCAGTTCGATCATATAGTCGTGCCACAGGTAACGGTACTCATCTGCAAGGTTCATTCCGGTAAGGAGAAGCGTGTGACCATCGATGATGTAGACCTTGGAGTGGTTATGGCGTTTCTCATGTTCAACGGTAATATTTGAATGTTTCCAAAATCGCATCCAAAAGGACTCTTTCGATTTTTGCGTTCCGAGGAAATCTTGGTGGTATTCAAAGAAATCTCCAACGGCATCCTTTTTGATGATCACTTTCACACCACGGTCGGCAATATCGAGAAGAACCGATGCCATGCGGCGTCCGGTCGTGTCGTCCTGCCAGACGAACATTTGGATCATGACGGTGTGTTGTGCTTGGTAGAGGAGCTGCTCTATGCGCTGGAATGCTTTGTCACCGTCCACAAAGAGCTGCATATTGGATTTTTTGAGGAGCCACCCTGCATCCGGTGAATGGAAGGCGATATTGATGCGAATGCGAAACACCGCACGCAGTGCATGGAGATGGGCGACAGATTCGAACTGCCGCGTTCTACTCAGCGTGCTTCGTAAAAACGCCTTGAAGCCACGGGGGGAGAGGAGAGGCATATACATTACTTTTTACGCTTTTTGGATCATTTTTTCCATTCTATTCTTTCATAAATGCAATTAATAAAATAGTATAGTATTTTGTCAAATAGCAGGAGGCCATAGTTGTTTAGGTACTGCAGCATCGCCTGTTTTCTGCTATACTGTTAAGATGCCCTTCGTGGATTATCTGCCGCTCATTGGGTCGATTCTCGGGATTCTCGGGATTCTTTGGATACTGCTGCTCTGGGTGCGGTGGATATATGATAAGCGACGTGAGGAACGGTTGGTGTTTTTACAGGTTATTCTTCCCAAAAAAGAGTCTCGCGATGAAAAAGAGGTGGATACCGAGGAGAAAGGTCGCGACTTTAAAGAGGTGATAGGTGTCATGGATCATTTTTACCAATCGGTACATGGGATGTATGACAGTACCTGGGGGCGACTCTTCCGTGGACAACCGTATTTTTCTCTAGAGTATGCAGCTCTTGCGAAGCAAATTATCTTTTTTGTCGTTGCGCCTCGTGAGATCGTGCAGTTTATCGAGAAGCAGGTGACGTCGTACTACCCCGATGCCATCATTGACGAGGTGGAAGACTACAACATCTTCACGCCAAAGTCCGTCGTTGTCGGTCGGTCTCTCATTGCAAGTAAAAATCATGTATCGACATTCAAAACCTACCAGCAACTCAAGAGTGATCCGCTGAACTCCGTCGCGAACGCATTTTCCAAACTCGAGGTCGAGGAGGGTGCAGCTATTCAGATTATTCTGCGACCGGTCAAAAACAGCTGGCAGAAAAAGTTGCAGAAACACGCATCGGATTTTCTGAATCCGAAGAAGAAAGGCATTTCTATTCTCAATCCTCTTACATGGATATGGGCACTCATGGATCTCTTCTCTCCGAACCAGGACGGTACGGCCGGCCCCAAAGAAGATTCTCCTACGGGAGAGCGCGTGTCGCAGGCGGTGGAGGAATACAGCAAACAGCTGGAAGAGAAGGCGGCATACCCCGGTTTTCATGCCGTGGTGCGTGTCGTCGCATCGGCCAACTCGCAGCCGCGGGCACAGTCCATTCTCGATACTATTGCAGCAAGCTTCGCGCAGTTCAACGATATTCGCGGAAACACCTTCACGCGTTCATCTCTCGAGAGCAGACGCGGCGTTGTCAGGCGCTTCATCAGACGCAGCGGCCGGCGCAGCGTGCGGGAGTGGTTCCGCTTCAAGCGTCTTCTTCTCGGAACGCTCGAAATTGCGAGCTTCTACCACTTTCCGAATATCAAGTACAACCGCATCGAGAACATTAAGTGGCAGATGTTCAAAGTGGCGCCGGCGCCGACCGATATGCCGGAGAGCGGACTCTATATGGGAACGAATACATTTCGTGGAGAGAAGCGGAAAGTATACATCGACGGAGAGGATCGGTTTCGCCACTTCTACATCATCGGTCAGACGGGTACGGGAAAATCGAATGTGTTGCAGGTTATGGCTCGCCAGGATTTGCATAGCGGACAAGGAATGTGTGTCATGGATCCCCATGGATCGCTCGCGAAAGATCTGCTTCCGTACATTCCCCGCGAGCGTGCGGATGATGTGATCTACTTCAATCCCGCCGATACCGAGCGTCCGATGGGGCTTAACATGCTGGAAGCCGAGACGCCGGAGGAGAAGGATTTCGTGGCGCTTGAGGCGATGAACATGATGGTGAAGATGTTCGGAAACGAAGTCTTCGGTCCGCGTATTCAGGACTATTTCCGTAACGGCTGCCTCACGCTCATGGACGACGAGGATGAAGGTGGGGCGATTACCGATATTGTACGTCTCTTCACGGACGATGAATGGCAGAAGTACAAGGTGACAAAGGTGAAAAACCCGATTGTGCGTTCCTTCTGGGAACATCAGATGGCGCAGACCGGTGCTCGAGAGAAGCAGGAAATGATTCCTTACTTCGCGGCGAAGTTCGGTCAGTTCACGACGAACACGCTTGTGCGCAATATTCTCGGACAGACGAAGAGCGCGTTCGATGTCAGCAAGTGTATGGCTGAAGGAAAAATTCTCATGATGAATCTGTCCAAAGGATTGATCGGAGATATCAACTCAAACCTGCTTGGTATGATCATCGTGAATAAAATACAGGTAGCGGCGATGCGTCGGGAACGCGAGAGCAAAGAGAGTCGAAAGGACTTCTTCCTCTATATCGACGAGTTCCAGAACTTCGTGACGCAGTCGATCGAATCCATTCTCTCTGAAGCGCGTAAATACCGTTTGGGACTCGTGCTCGCGCACCAGTACCTCGGTCAGCTGGAGAAAGATGATAAACTTTCCGGCGGCGTGAGCCTGAAAGGAGCGATCTTCGGTAACGTCGGAACGAAGATCTTCTACCGCATCGGTGCGCAGGATGCCGAGACATGTGCGAAGGAAATGGCGCCGGTGTTCAGTGAACAGGATATGCTGAACATGGGATTCCTCCGCGCGTGCATGCGGCTCTGCATCGAGGGGCAGGCATCGCGTCCGTTCACGCTCGAAGTGCCGCGCGCGTGGGAAGACAATACGTATCCGAAAGATGAGCAGGCCGCCGAAGCCTATATCCAACTCTCACGTCTGAAGTACGGACGGCAGAAAGAATTCGTTGACAGGGAGATCCTTAGGCGTATTGGTGCATAATGAGTTTGCGCAGTGCATGATACGCTGAGTGGTATCATGCCTTCACTTTCTCGTTCCGGCATCGTTGGAGCTCTTGGAGTCACAGTGGTCATTATCGTGATTTCGATGTTCGGTGATCGTCTTCCCGGAGAGGTAGGGGATGGAGAGGTTGGCGGGTGGTGTTGCATGCAGCAGGAGCAAGCTTGTCAGCAAATGTCCCTGACGGATTGTGCAATCCAGGGAGGATTTTCTTTCAATGCAGAACAAGATGCGTGCAATGAGACCTGTGGATTCGAAGAGCCGGATTTGTGTGGCAATGGGGAGCGAGATGATGGGGAGGAGTGTGATGATGGGAATACTGATGATGACGATGGGTGTTCATCTGACTGCGTAGTGGAGGATGGATGGGAGTGTCGTGTGGGTGACGGCGGAGATGAGAGTGAGTGTCCAGAAGATTTTGTGTGTACTGCAACGGAAGTCGGAGGTCAGTGTAATACATTCTTTCTGGATTGCGCTGCCGGTGAAGCGGAATATACCGATGCCTGTGGTTCGCCATCCTGTCCCGGACAATGTGGACGCTGCCCTGTAGATGTAAATACCCAGACAGGGGAAACGTGTACGGATTCTGATGGCGGACCGGATCCGACAGTAAAAGGAACGGTAACGTTTCAGGGTGAAACATTTACTGATGCCTGTAAGGATTCGTCAGCTGTGACAGAGCACGTATGTAATGCTATACGTACAGGGGTATTAGGCCAGCCACCGCGATGGGTGCATTCCACTCTTGAGAAACCCTGTGACAATCCTGATACTCCCGGAGGTGTATGCATCGATGGGCGATGTACAAATCAGCTCGGAGAGCAAGGCAGTAATGAAGGAGATGGTGGAGAAATTGGGACAATGGCTCCTGATTTCCTGCCCCCGCCTGATGATGGAGGCGATGGACAGAGTAGTAGCGCGGATCAGTGTGAACCCATTTGCGGAGATGGTCAGATTGTTGGTGGCGAAGAATGTGATGGTCAGGGAACGTGTGGTTCCGGGGAGCAGTGTCATCAGCAGACATGTCAATGTGAGGGAGCATCATCCAGCAGTTCATCTTCCACATCCTCCTCCTCCTCCTCCTCCTCCGTATCTTTCTCTTCTCTGTCATCGCAAGGTCCCGTATGCGGTAATAGTCGCATCGAGACAGGCGAGGAGTGTGATGATGGGAATGGACAGAATGGGGATGGATGCTCTTCACAATGTCACATTGAAGAGGGGTGGATGTGTGCTGAGGGAGAGGGAGAGGGAGAGGGGGAGGGGGAGAGATGCAGTGATGGAAACATTGAGGAGGTTGCAGCGGGTCGCATCTGTGGAGACGAATTTACGAGAGAAGATTTTCTACCGTCGAATATCAGAATCAGCAGTGATGTACGCTTTGTTACATATTCAGATGACGAGACAGAATATATTGGGGATTCTTCCCGGCCGGTCACAATCGGTTCCTACTTCTTGGATCTGACGACTGGAGCAGAGAAGTGCATCGGGCGAAATGTCTTTGGTATGAGTAAAAACGGTCATAAACTTCTTGTGTCCAATGAAAGTACATGGTGGATTGCGTCGTCATTGTACGACACGCAAACAGGGCAGTCGTCACAGTCGCTTTCGAGCTTCAAGATCTACGGAGGATTTGTGAGTAACGACGGGCGATACATCGCCTACTCGGTCCCGTGGGAGGCGGACCGAGACAACGGCGCGCGTGCGAATCTTCTTGACCTTCAAACAGGCACGATCACGTACATCGATCTTCTCGCACTGCCGGAAACGGATGGAAGGAGGACCTATGGTCAGGTGTATGATATGAGTGCGGACGGACGATATGTGGTTTTTCTCGCATACAAGAGTTTGCTTCAGAATGAACCGACCGCGCCCGTCTTCGGCGTATTCGATCGTGCAACTCAACAGATGAGTGTTATCCCCCCTCTTCCAGAGGGCATCAACAATCACCAGTCCAACTACCCGGCGCTCATCTCCCCCGATGGATCAACGGTGTTCTTCATCACATGGCCGAGAAATTCCGCTCAGCAACTCTTTGCCTTCGATCGGACGACGGGATCTCTCACGCGTATGTCGGCAGGCGGCGTAAACGGGCCACTCCAGTCAGTGCTCTGGCAGGCGGCGATCACGGATGACGGGAAGATCGCTGTTCCGCGTTTTGAATCGAACACGGGGAAATTAACCATCACGGTGTACAACCTTGATGGGACCGTAGATAGGACGAGTGAAGTGCAACTCTGCCGACCCCGAAGCGAGGATGGGGGAGTTGGTCTTCTTGGTGAGAGTGGAGGACCTGGAGGCGGAACCGGTGGCGAGGTGTGTACGGAGTGTCTGAATGCGTGTACCGGCCCGCACACAGTCGGCAACTGTACTGACACAGATGGCGGGGCCAATATCGTGGTCGCCGGTTCCGCGGGAGGACAGCGGGACAGATGTGAAAATGGTATGATTCTTGAGATGATTTGCGGAGAAGGATCCTCCATTCCCGATGATGTTCCCTGTCCGCTCAATTCTCTCGGCTGTCAAAACGGAGCGTGTATTCCCGGAACGACACCGCAGCAAGGACAGTATGTCGATACAGATAATGGGTTTGATATTTGGACGAAAGGAACTCTATATTACAACATTCCTGGTGTTCCCAAAAATACAAGAATAGACGAATGCAAGGGAAATGTCGTTGAAGAATATTACTGGGGACGCGGACTCTTTGGTGGGTCAGAGCAGGTGGTTGGTTTTGTGCAACGAGGAGTCCTCTGTCCGGACGGTTGTCAAAATGGTGCATGCATCAAAGGTCCGGCATGTACGCAATGCATACAAAATCAGTGTGTACCGGGAGAGGCTTCTCAATGTGCCCCGGTGTGCGGCGACGGTATTCTTGTCGGAAACGAGGAATGCGAACCGGAGTTGGAGGAGTTGGATCCGAAGTGTGCTCTCAACGAAACATGTTACAGCACATGTCAGTGTGGCACGGGAATTACTTTGCAATCATCAAGCTCTTCTTCGCACTCTTCTTTGCAGTCTGTCTCTTCGGTGTCATCCGTACAGATTTCTTCACAAGTATCCACTCAGGTCTCGTCACAAACATCATCCGTCACTGTGCAGTCATCTGCAGCGCAATCATCCTCTTTCGTGATCACTCTCCTTCTTGAATGTTCTGATCAGCTGGATAACGACAATGACGGTTCAATCGATGGACTGGATCCCGGATGTCATACCGATGGAAATGTGGAAAATTCGTTCTCCTATGATCCAAATGACAATGATGAACGGGATGCGCAAATGGTTAGCTCTCGTTCGATAGTTTCGCAAGCGTCATCCCGGGCAGAAGTTGTTTCCAATATTTCCAGTTTCCATGCAGCACCGTTGCCTCCTGCCCCTTTCCCTTCTCCTTCCCCTTCTCCTTCCCCTTCCCCTTCCCCTTCCCCTTCCTCTTTTCCCTCTCCCTCTGCGGTGCCATTCTGCGGCGATGGCATTGTACAGCTGGATCGTGGTGAACAGTGTGAGCTGGCGCTACACAGCGCCTCAAGTCCACTGGAGTGTATTCAGTGTCAATTGTTTGCTTCTCTTGAAGAAGCACGACTGCAACTTGCGGGTCAGCCACTACAGCGATGGCAACAACTTCCCACCCAAGCACTGCCAGCACAACGGTTCCTGTTTGGGCAAGAAGGTGTACCACAATCATTTCGTGTGGATCCCAGTCATCCGGCATATATTCCGCCAGCGGTCCAGTCTGCACTTGTGGCACAGACGATGCAGGGAGGAAGTACAGAACCGTTCTTGAGCGGTGGAGTGCCAGAAAGTTTCGTACTAGCACAGCAAGGAGGTGATGTACGGACAGTTGTCGTTGGTTTCAATTCCAAAGGTCAGCCAATATATCAACAGCAAGCAGTGCATGCGGCAGCGCCACGCTCGCAACCGGCAACCGGCCCCGCCGCTCTCGCTATCATTGCCACCGGCGCGGCGGCGGGATGGGGCTGGGTGCGAAGAAGGAGGGGATGACACAATTATTCGTCCACTGACAACCTTACGTAGTTCACCACCCTTGCATTACCAAGAAGATCCTGCACTTTTTTACCGGGATCTTTCGCGAAAGGTTGCGTCAGCAACGCATGTTCCTCTTTGAATTTCTTCGCTTTTCCTTGAATGATATTGCCGATGATATTCTCCGGCTTTCCTTCTTTTTTCAGTTGCTCCATCCATATCTCCTTCTCCTTTTCAAGCATATCGGTCGGGGCATCGTCCGGTGAAACATACTGCGGGTTCATTGCGGCAGCGTGCATGGCAAGGTCGCGTGCGAGCTCCTGCGTACCGCCGTCGAGTCCGATGAGCACACCGATTTTACCGTTCGTGTGAATGTAGAGTCCGACGGCGGGTGCTTCAACCATATGTGCTTCAAGCAGAGAGATATTTTCACCGAGCTTGTTGACGAGTGCGGGGATTTGTTCATCAGCTTCGACTTTTGCTTTCTCTTCTCCTTTATGCAGCCGGAGATCGACGAGCTTCTGTCCTGCGCTCTTAAAGTCTTCTTCCTTTGCCACGAAGTCCGTTTCACAACCGAGGAGGAGAATGGCCGCTTTATTTCCATCCTGTGCGCCGAAGATCAGTCCTTGCGATTGTGCGCGCCCGGCTTTCTTGGCGGCTTGTGCAATACCGCGTTTTTTCAGAATCTCGATTGCCTTTTCCTCGTCACCACCTGCTTCTTCAAGAGCTTCCTTGCAGGCGAGCATGGAGACTCCTGTGCGGGAACGGAGGGAGGCAACGGCTGAAGCGGAGATGGACATAGTAGGTAGTAGGTAGTAAGTGCGGCCCACGTGAAGTTACGAACTGGAGACGAGAGTTTCCTCTTCCTCGGGAGTTTCTGCTTTTTTCTTTGTCTTTCCGCCAAGCAGGTGTTCTTCAACGGTGTTGAGAATAATTTCAATCGATTTCACGGCGTCATCGTTTGCAGGAACGAAGTTCGTAAAATCATCAGGGTTCGCGTTGCTGTCACAGATGCCGTATACAGGAATCTTCAGTGTCAGTGCTTCGCGCACCGCCACATTGTTATGGACGGCATCCACCACGAAGATCGCATCCGGAGTACTCGTCATATGCGCAACGCCGGAAAGCGCAATATCGAGTTTGGCGAGTTTTTTACGGAGCATCGTCTGCTCTTTCTTTGTGTATTTTGTGATGTCGCCTGATTTGAAAGATTCCTGCAGATCCTTGTAGACTTTGAGGCGTTTCTTAATCGTATTCCAATTGGTCATGAGTCCGGGAATCCATTTTGAGGTCACGATTGGCTGATTGAGGTGTTTCCCGATGGATTCTACTGCGGTGATACTCTGTTGTTTTGTCGAAACGAAGAGGATGACCTTTCCGGCGTCGTAAAGTTCTTGTAATTCTGCACAGACTTCTTTCAGTTTTGCATGGGTTTGAGTGAGATCAAAAATGTGAATCCCCTTCTGAATGGCATAGAGGTAGGGAGCCATTTTCGGGTTCCACTTGTGTTTTGCGTGGCCGAAGTGGCACGCAGATTTGATTAAATCTTTTTCGGTTGGAAACGGCATAAACATGGGGGAATCCTTAGAACTGCTTTCTTAGCGTCATCTCGCCTAGTGTGGCAGGCCCCGGCAAGCCGGGGAGGATCCACAGCGATCGGCTGGAAAGGAATGTGTGGAGTCTAGAGCCAAAAAAAACGTCATGCAAGGGAAATATCTCGTAATTTCTCGATAGGGAGCCTCTCCTGCTGCAGTGTATCCCTGTCGCGCACGGTCACCGTATTTTTCTCTCCTTGTTCACTATCTTCTCCTATGGTGCCGAAGTCGATGGTGATACATTTCGGGGTACCAATTTCATCCTGTCGGCGGTAGCGTTTGCCGATCGATCCTGTCATATCAAAATCGAGGCGGAGGTTCGTCTGATCATTGAGAAGATTGTAGATTTCCTGTGCTTTGGCGATGAGGGGTTCCTTTTTACTGAGAGGAAGGATTGCGGCTTGCACAGGGGCTATACGTGAATTGAATTTCATAACTGTGCGCGTGTCTTCTCCTTCGAGTGTTTCTTCGTTGTATGCTTCCAGCAGCGTCATGAGTGTGAGGCGGGAAAGACCGAAGGTGGGTTCGATGACGTGGGGTATGAATTTTTCTCCCGTATCAGGGTTTGTGTACTGCAGATCTTCACCACTCTGTTCCATGTGGTTTTTGAGATCAAAGTCGGTGCGGTACGCAAGACCGAAGAGTTCTTTCCATCCGAATGGCGTCTGATATTCCACGTCGACCGTTTTCTTGGAATAGTGAGAGAGTTCATCCTGCGTGTGCTCACGGATGCGCAGCCGTTCATTGGCGAATCCCATCTCTTTCAGCCACGCTTGCTGTTCGTTCTGCCAATACGTAAACATCTCTTCCCAGTTGTTCTTTTCAATGAAGTATTCAAATTCCATTAGGTCAAATTCCAGTGTGCGGAAAGTGAAGTTTCCCGGAGTGATTTCGTTGCGGAACGCTTTTCCGACGGAGGCGACACCAAATGGAAGACGCTTGCGCATCGTATTCAGGACGTTCTTGAAGTTCACGAACATCGCTTGAGCAATTTCGCCGCGGAGGTATATCGATCGGTGGTCACCTTCTTCCAGTGCGCCGAGTTGTGTCTGAAAGAGGAGGTTGAAGGTGCGTGCGTTCGTGAATGTCCCTTTGTTTCCGCATGTGGGACAACCGAGATTCATATTCTGAATGATCTTGGTCAGTTCCTGCGGACTTTTGCCATCCGCTTTCATGTCAGGATCCGCATCTTCAATCAGGTGATCCGCACGGTGACGTGCTTTGCATTCTTTACAGTCTACCAGTGCATCGTTGAAATTGGCCACGTGACCGCTCGCCTCCCAGACCTTGGGATTCATGAAAATTGCCGCATCCACGCCGACCATATCCTGACGTTTTGTGACAAACCGTTCCCACCACCACTGCTGTATGGCATTCTTTAGTTCCACTCCCAACGGTCCGTAATCCCAACTGTTTGCCAATCCTCCGTAGATCTCCGATCCTGGAAAGATGAACCCGCGGCGTTTACACAATGATACGATTTGATCTAATGAGGAGGCTGGCATGGGAAAAATAGTAGCGGTAGAGCTATGCACAATGCAAAATTACGATTGAAACAAGTGTAAATTTGCTTTCGCAAATGGTGGTAGTTTCCCTGGCAGCGTTGCTCCACAAATTGGTCAAGGAGGAATGTTTACGCCAGTCACACAACCGGAAACCGGTCCGGTCGCGATCATGGTCATTGCCGCAGGTGCCGCAGGGGGACTTGCTTGGGTGCGACGGCGCGGGAAGTAACACAAGAACTTACTAACTCAATAACGTAATTGCTCAAACGGCAAGGAATTTTTGCGTTTTCTCCTGATAGCATGAATCCCATAGTGCAGTTAAATAAGAGAACACTGCTGGCAGGAAGTGTCGTGCTTGCGGCAAGTATTCTTGTGCTGCAGTCGCAGAGCAATTTTTTGTTTGCACAGTCTAATCCTTGTCTTTCCCCGGATG
>PFDS01000011.1:0-393 GCA_002772605.1 Candidatus Peregrinibacteria bacterium CG10_big_fil_rev_8_21_14_0_10_49_16 | reverse complement strand
GGAGTGCTCAGTGGTGGAGGCGCATACTGTGACGATGATGGGATGTATCCGCTCAATAGACCGGATTGTCTTGATATGAATGGTAAAAAAGGGAAATGTGGTGCTGGTTATTGTTCGGAAGGGGGTGGAGGGAGTTGCGAAGAAAGTACATGTTCTGGCGAAAGTCAAGGATGGTGGTGTCGTAGTGGTATATGGAAAAAATCCGGCGTTGGTGGGGAGCCGCCATCTGTAGAGTGCCCTGCCTCATGCAGTGCGCCAACACCAACGTTTTCTTGTTCTAGTGTCAATGAGGGAGAACATACGACCACGGGTTGTTCTTGTGGAGGTGGTACTGTCTGTGGCAATGGGGTAGTGGAAGGGTATGAAGAATGCGATGGGCCACCAAGATCTTGT
>PFDS01000028.1 GCA_002772605.1 Candidatus Peregrinibacteria bacterium CG10_big_fil_rev_8_21_14_0_10_49_16 | reverse complement strand
GCGTCGGCACTTCTGCCGATGTCTGATCAGGTGTTTCTGTGTCCTGTGCCTCTGCACTGGAGTCGTCGTTTACTACGCGGATATAACCAATCGCAGTTGCTCGCGCAGGAACTTGCTCTGCGATTATCAGTACCGATGTTCACGGAGCTGCGTAGAGTGCGCGCAACGCTACCGCAAACACGTCGAAGTCACGATGAGCGACGTCATGCAGTGCAACATGCATTTCACTCTTTACCATGTATGAACAAACACATTATTCTTGTTGATGACGTGTGTACCACGGGAGCAACATTGAATGCATGTGCCTGCGCGTTGCATGATGCTGGCGCAAAACGCATTGATGGTTTGGTGTTAGCACAGTCCTTCGATCCTTCGACAAGCTCAGGACAGGCAGGATGACATAATGATTCTTTGTGGCAAGGCAGAATCAGTGTGGAAAACTTTTCTGAAATCCACATGGACGCTACTCTTGAAATTCCTATGATGGTGTTTGTTTCCATAGTAGCGTTTGTCGTTCTTCTGACAGGACTCATTCTCATTCATGAGTGGGGTCATTTTATAGCAGCCCGTATGTCGGGAGTTGTGGTTGAGGAATTTGGCTTTGGTTTGCCGCCAAGAGTGAAGAGATTCTTCTGCTGGAAGGGCACCGATTTCACGTTGAACTGGATTCCCTTTGGAGGGTTTGTTCGTCTGAAAGGCGAAGGTGCGTTGGATCCGAAGGAGCGCCGTGCACCGGGAAGCTTTGCAAAGGCCGGCGCATTTGCGCGTTGTTGCATTCTTCTTGCAGGCGTGTTCATGAACTTCCTTTTGGCGTTCTGTATTTTCTTTTTTGGTTTTTTATTTGGCCGGTGGGTGCCGACATATCTCTCTCTTGACGCCATGGAAGCTGCAGCAGAGCGTGGTGAAATTGCTTTGCAACTTGGCGTATTCATTGATGATATTTTGGAAGACGGGGCTGCCGCAGAAGCCGGTGTGCTGGCACAGAGTTTTCTCATTGCCATCGATGGCATATCGGTCGTGCGACCGGAGGATGTTGTAAGACTTCAGGAAGCAAAACGTCGTGTGGTCTACACCGTACTTGAAGGGAAAGTGAAGAAGGAACGTGATATTACGGTTACAGTTGATGAGGGAAAAACCGGAGTGTTGCTGCGTACTGTTCCACGAGAGCTCAGTGCTCCATACCGGGATCCTGTTACAGCAGTACGGTTTGCCTTTCGTGAGTCTCTGGTGATTTTGGAACAGACTATTCGTGGCATTGGCTACCTTTTCTCGACGCTTGTGCACACTGGTACGGTTCCGCCGGAAATCTCAGGTCCTGTGGGAATTGCAAAGTTGACATACGCTTATGTGCAACAGGGAGTGGGTACCTACTTACGTTTTGTTGCACTCCTCAGCCTCAGTCTTGCTGCATTTAACGTGTTGCCGTTTCCGGCACTGGATGGTGGCAGGTTGCTGTTTGTCCTTGTAGAACTGGTGCGCGGAAAGCCAACGGATCGGAGAACGGAATTGCTCATAAATAATTTAGGATTTGTGACACTGTTAGGTCTTATCTTCCTTGTTACGTTTTATGATGTCCTCCGTCTCTTCATTGCCTCGTAGTACGGGTGTTGTCGTGGATTATGCCACGCTGTGGCTTGAAATATTGCGGGAGCTTGCACCAAGGATTCCACGCAGTCAGTTTATTACGTGGTTCAAAGATACGGCGATTCTGGGACGCGAAGAGGGGAAGCTTGTGGTTGGCCTTCCGCTTCCCATGTCTCTGGGATGGCATATGGAGCACTATAGCGCTCTCACACTTGAGGCAGCACAGAGAATCGATTCCACCATTTTGCAGATCGTCTACAGGGTCGACGTCGGGCTCAAGGATGATGCAAAGCGTACTCTCAATCTTTTGGAGCATTTTCCGGAGAAGAAACGGAGAAAGTTGCCCGGCAAACAAGAAGTGCGTTTAGCGGAGGGGCTGGTGAGTAAAATTCTTAATCCACGCTACATGTTGGAGAATTTTATTGTTGGCTCCAGCAATCGTCTTGCGTACGCCGCATGTCAGGCTGTGTCCGTTCAGCCGGGAGGCCGGTACAACCCGTTATTTTTGTATGGTGGTGTTGGCTTAGGGAAGACGCATCTCCTGCAGGCGACCGGGAATGCCATTCTCAAACTCATGCCTACGGCAACGGTGGTGTATACCACAACCGAGGATTTTACGAATCAGGTTATCGAGGCAATTCAGCGTCAGAAAATGGAGCAGTTCCGCCGCCGTTACCGTGTTGTTGATGTGCTCATCATCGATGATGTGCAGTTTTTGGCCAATAAAGAACGGACGCAGGAAGAGTTTTTCCACACGTTTAATGCGCTCTACGAGGAACAGAAGCAGATCATTCTCTCGGCGGATCGTCCGCCAAAGGAATTGCAATTGGAAGACCGTCTCACCTCGCGTTTTGAAAAGGGGATGATTGCGGATGTTTCTCCTCCGGATTACGAAACGCGTCTTGCCATTTTAGTAGAGAAGGCGCAGGAGTACGAACTCTTTATTGACCGTACCGTGCTTGAATTTATTGCAGAGCATGCAGATCAGAATGTGCGTGAGCTCGAGGGGATTCTCATGCAGGTTGTTGCGCAGTACGATTTAGAACAACGTGTGCCTACGGTGAAGAGTATCGCGGAGATTATGGAAAAGTTGTCCAAGGATTTTTACAAGGAAGAGGATCTCGTAGGTTTTACAGTTCCACCAAAGCGCATGGCAAGTTTTCAAGATGTGTTGGAGGGAGTGAGCCGTTACTACTCCGTATCGGTGCAGGATATGATCGGTTCATCGCGTGTGCGGGAAATCCTCATTCCTCGTCAGATTGTCATGTTTCTTTTGAAGAGATACCTGCGCATGAGTTACGAACGCATAGGAGATGTCTTTTCCAAGCGGGATCATACGACTGTGATAAATGCCGTGAAGAAAATTGAGAAAGTCCTGCAGCATGACCCGCAACTCTTGCGAGAAGTGCGTGCTTTGGAGAAGGAATTGGATTTTGTGTAAAGAAGTCCTCCTGCTACTCTTTTCACATGCCTGAGCAAAAAATAGACGATCTCTATCGGCTCCGCCATTCTCTTGCCCATGTGCTGGCACAGGCAGTGCTCAAACTTTGGCCGGATACAAAAATGACGATTGGACCCCCGATTGATTATGGGTGTTACTACGATTTCCTTTTTGGAAAACCCATTTCCGACGAAGATTTCAAGCGCATCGAGAAAGAGATGCGTACTATCATCCATCAGGGGCAGACATTTGAAGTGGATATGTTGAAAACAAAAGATGCCATTGCGTTTTGGAAGAAGAAGGGTCAGCAGTTTAAAGTAGAGCTCATTGAGGATTTGGAGACAAAAGGAGAAGCAGAAGTCACGCATTACCGGAATATTGATGCAAAAGGAAATGAGACATTTGTGGATTTGTGTAAGGGTGGGCATGTCGAGAACTTAAAGGACATTCCTGCGGATAGTTTTAAGATTATGAGTCTTGCCGGTGCATACTGGCGCGGAGATGAGCATCGCGAGCAATTAACGCGCATCTACGTTGCTGTTTTTCCCTCAAAAGAGGAACTGAAGCAATACCTGGACATGCTCGAGGAGGCGAAGAAACGTGATCATCGCAAACTTGGCAAAGAGCTGGATCTGTTTACGTTTAGTGAGGAGGTGGGTCCCGGGCTTCCTTTATGGACGCCAAAGGGTACGGTTGTAGCCGATGAAATAGAAAAGCTTGCTGGTGAAATGGAGAAGAAAGGCGGCTATCTGCGTGTACGTACGCCGCATATTGCCAAAGGGAAACTCTATGAACGGACAGGACACTTGGCTCATTATCGTGAATCAATGTTTCCTCCGATGTTATTGGATGACGGAGAAGACGAGTACTACCTCAAGCCGATGAACTGTCCACACCATCATGAGATCTTCTCGTCTCGTCCACGGAGTTACCGTGATCTCCCCATGCGGCTCGCAGAGTATGGACATTGTTACCGATACGAGGATAGTGGTGCGCTCTTTGGGCTGATGCGCGTGCGGTCACTGTCCATGAACGATGCGCATATCTACTGTATGGAAGAGCAGTTTGAAGAAGAGTTTCTGGCTGTCATTGACTTATACATGCGGTACTTCAAACTATTTGACATACAAAAATACGTGATGAGGCTTTCTCTGCATGATCCCAAAGAGCTTGGAAAGAAGTATGTCAATGAACCTGAGTTGTGGCTGAAGACGGAAGATCTGGTCCGGAGTGCCATGAAGAAACGTGGTGTGGAATTCGTTGAGGTCCCTGATGAGGCAGCGTTTTACGGACCAAAGATTGATATCGAAATTTGGTCTGCCGTTGGACGGGAGTTTACTCTTGCGACGAATCAGGTGGATTTCGATATTCCACGAAAGGTTGGTCTGCGCTACACAGATGCACATGGTAAAGAGCAAGTACCTCTCTGCATCCATCGCGCACCACTGGGAACGCATGAACGGACCATCGGCTTTTTGATTGAGCATTTTGCAGGACTGTTCCCTCTTTGGTTAGCTCCGGTGCAAGTTGCCCTTCTTCCTGTAGCCGATGTGCATGAAGAGCACGCACGCGGTCTCCACGAGAATATGCTTATCCGTGATCTACGTCCATTAGTGCTTGATTCATCGCAGTCGCTTGGGAAACGCATTCGTGAAGGTGAGAAACAGAGAATCCCGTATCTTCTTGTCATTGGAGACAAAGAAGTGGAGTCGAATTCTGTCACGGTACGCAGTGTGCAAACAAAGGAGCAAGTGACGGTTTCTGCGGGAAAATTTATAGAGAAGACAGTGGAGGATGTGAAAGAGAGGAGGTTGAGGGGGAGTTTTGGATAGATATTTGCTACACTGTTTCCTGTGTTTGAAGCCTTTCAAGTAGGCCCCTTTCTGATCTGGACCCATGTTGTCTTTCTTCTGTTGGGTATATGGCTTAGTACGGAGTTTTTTCTGCGTCTTGCACAGAGTGCAAATTTGTCACTGATGCACTTTCGTACGCAAGGACCTGCCTATATTGCTGTCTTCTTGGCTGGCGGAAGAGTCGCATCCATTCTCACAGAGTACCGTGTGTACATACAGGATCCCTTTCGCGTGTTGGTGTTCTGGGATGGCGGTTTCAGTTTGCTTGGTGGTGCCATTGGCGTGGGTGTGATGTTGTACGTCATGACCCACGCGTCACGGGCAACATTCTTACAGTGGCTGGATGTGCTGTTTCCGGCTGCCATGTTTGGCTTGGTTTTCGATTGGTTGGGTCGCGCGGCAGCAGGAAAGTCGTATGGGAAGCCTACGGATATGTTTTGGGGAGTGACGTATGATGCCATGAATGTGCGGTATACCGTTCCCATTCATCCGGTGCAGCTCTACTATGCGGTGGTGTTTCTTGTGTTGACGTTCATTCTCCTGATTGTGCGCAAGTCCTCTCGTCGCGCAGGAGCGGAAACACTGATTGGTATTGCTCTGGCATCGATGAGTGTATTTATCTTAGAGTGGTTCCGTGGAGACTTTGGCATTCCTGTCTTTGCCACTCGTTTAGATTTTCTTGCGTTGCTGTTTCTCTTTTGCAGCTTGGGTGTGTTCGCTGTGGTAGAACTGCGCCTTCAGCGTATGGGATTACTTCTCTATATCGCGGGAATGACCGGTGCATGTATTGGGTATATTTTCTTGCGCTCCTCTCTTGCACTGGAAACATTTGAATTACGTTTCAGTCAATTCCTTTCCGTATTGGCATTACTCGCCACGATCGTGTACGTTGTAGCTCACCGCAGGAAGTATCCGTATCTCTAGTTTCTGCTTCTATGATGTCCTCGTCTTTTTTCTACTCCGTTCTTTCCTTTTTTTCCGATGATCCGATGACTCGGGCCGTACAGGGAGGTTTACTCGTCATCGGAGTCCTCGTTGTGTATCTCTTATTCTTTGTAACGAGAGACATCTTATTGCGTACCACGTCGTTATGGGTACAGTTGCTCTGTATCGCGTTGACGTTTTTTTTGCCGATTATCGGTTTTTTCCTCTACTTACTCATTCGTCCTGCGCGAACGGTGAGGGAGAGAGAGATGGAGTCCATGTTGCAACAGTTGCTCAAAAAACACCCTTCTTCTTCCAAGAAGAAGGGGTAGAATGCGTTTGTTCTTCTAAGCTATGCAGGTATTGACGTATCTTTTCTGGCCCAATCCAGGAATAGCTTCGTACGGAAGCTTGTCGATGATCACTTTGCTGAGTATCAGCACAGGACTCATTGTTCTCGCAGTCGTTGTACGATTCCTCCGTCCTCGTCTGGATGCAGTTGCTCGTAAACTGACGCGCGCTTTGCCATCAGTATGTACTGCTTTTGGTCTTGTAGGTTGTGTACTGGTTGTCTCGCGTGTGGAGGGGGTGCAGTACCTTTCCATGCGTTTTTTGTGGGTCATTTGGTTTCTTCTTCTTGGACTCTTTGTCGTTTTCCAGTGGAAGATCTATCGTCAGGGTCACTATCGTATTGAACGAACGTCTGTCGAAGTATCTCTTCGGGATAAATATCTTCCTGCCCGTAAGCATAAACTATGAAGACATTACAGGCATCCAGTATTGTGTGGCATGACTGTATCAGTCCAACGAAGGACGAACTTCTTGGTTTGCAGAAGCGGTATAAATTTCACCTTCTGGACATTGAAGATTGCTTGAGTGTGCATGAGCGTCCAAAAATTGAAGAGTATTCTTCCTATATTTTTCTGGTGTTTCATATTCCCTACATGGGAAAGGGGGGAAGATTAGTAAAGGAAGAGTTAAATATTTTCTTTGGGAGAGATTTTGTAGTGACCGTTCATGACGGGCAAGTGCCTTTTATGCAGCAGTTACAGAAACAAATTAGTTCGTCGAAAAAAAAACGCGAAGAGTATCTGGAACAGGGGACGGCCTTCTTTGTGTACAAGCTCATGCATGATCTTTTCTTCACGGGTTTCCCTCTTGTGGAAGAAATGATGCGAGACTTGCGTCTGTTGGAAGAGACACTCTTTCAGAGCGAAGAGCAGCGGGGAATTTTGGCAGCTATTCTGAAATTGCGGCGCAACATCATCATCATGCGCTCCATCCTCTTTCCACAACGATCCATCATTGCCTTATTGGAACACAAGAGTCGTGTCTTTAGTTCCGACGATATCGGCATGTACTTTGACAACATTCTCGATGCGTTGGAGAGGCAGTGGTCTGTTTTAGAGACAGCAAAGGAAATGAGTGAAGCTTTGCAGGCAACGCATGAATCGTGGCTGAGTCACAAGACAAACTCCGTGATGCGTATTCTCACTGTGGTTTCCGTGACACTGCTTCCTCTGACATTGATTGCCAGTGTGTATGGTATGAATATTCGTCTTCCTCTGCAGCAGCATCCTTCCGCTTTCTCATTGATTCTGGCGGGCATGTTTGTGATTCTCACTGGATTTTTAGGGTACTTTTCCTGGAAGAAGTGGTTGTAATCCTTCGACGAGCCTGCCTGTCGGCAGACAGGCTCAGGATGACACAAGTAATTGTCATTTGCCATTCAGAACAGAGTGGTTGATACTATTCAACTATGCCTCTGAAGCATGCAGCAGAAACGGTACTCATTCTCCTCTTAGGAATAACCGTAGGAGTGACGGGGGTGATGTTATCTTTTCTCCCTCCACTTCCTGACGGAGCAGTGTGGTGGACTGTATTCTGGATCCTCACGTTGGCATACCCGCTGCTTTTCTATCCTTATCTGCGCAGCCGTCGTGCGGATTATACCTTTCGCCTGTTGCATTTTCTGCCAATGATCTTTGTCATTCTTTGGTTGCTTCTTGCGTTGATTTCTTTCTACATTCCACAATTGACAAGAGTATCACAGTGGTATGAATGGGGTTTTTCCGTGGGTCCGGTTCTTGTGGGATGCGTACTGATTATTATGTTTAGTCTTCATGTCGTGCGTCAGCGCGTACAACGCGTTCTCTTTCTTGTTCTCTTCTGCACGGTGTTTTTCATCAATGCCTATGCATGGGAACTCCATCTAAAGCCAGCGGATCAACTGGCCATGGCTCCTTCACAGGACGAGGAAGTGGTGAATTTATCTGCGTCAGATGACCCCGAGGAAGAGTCATGGAGAAAAAAACTCCGTCGTATGGAGCGAAAACAGAAGCGTTTGGAGGATGGGGAGTTTATTCATGAGATTCCAGTACAATCTGTTTCCAGTGCGGCGTCGTTTTCTTCAAAGCCACCGGAACTTACATCATCCGGAAGTGCAATCGTAGAAGTTGCTGCGCTGCTATTCTTAGCAGCGTATGGGACAGTCTTGCAGAGGAGGGCATCACGGAGATGAGCGGTGCTATACTGTCTGCATGCCCGTTATTTCCTCTCTCCATGCTCGTCAGATTCTCGATTCCCGCGGTAATCCGACAATCGAAGTGGATTGTCTTCTGGATGATGACTCTTTTGGTCGTGCGGCTGTGCCGTCTGGTGCATCCACCGGCACCCATGAGGCGTTAGAGCTGCGTGATGGTGATAAGAGTAGCTATGGAGGGAAAGGTGTGATGAAGGCAGTAGAGAACGTCCATACGGTTATTGGGGAAGCATTGAAAGGTCACCAGGTGTCTGATCACCGGACCATTGACCAGTTGATGCTCGATCTTGACGGAACGCCGCACAAAAGCTCTCTTGGAGCGAATGCTATTCTCGGCGTTTCGATGGCGGTGTGCCGGGCGCGTGCCGGAGCCGAACATCAACCGCTCTGGCAATCACTGGCCCGGCAGTACGATGTTTCTGATCCGTACTTGCTACCGGTGCCTATGATGAATGTTATTAACGGAGGAACGCATGCGGATTCCGGACTGTCTTTTCAGGAGTGTATGATTATCCCTACCGGATTTCATCGTTTTTCTGAAGCGCTGCGTGCTGGAGTGGAGATATTTCATGTGCTCAAAACACTCCTGAAAGATGCCGGTCACGTTATAGCAGTGGGAGACGAAGGGGGATTCGCGCCACATGTGCGGGATAGCGATGAGGCATTTTCGTTTCTTCTCAAGGCCATCGATCAGGCGAGGTATACGGGAAACGTACAGTTGGGCATCGATGCTGCGGCATCGGAGTTGTATAGAGCGGATAGCGGTGAGCGGATAGCGGGTAGCAGCTATAAGGTGGATGGCAAGACGATGTCCTCGGAGGAACTGAGTAAGTACTACGAAGAACTCTGTAAGGAGTATCCTCTTGTCAGCATCGAAGACAGTCACAGTGAGGATGATTGGGAAGGGTTTGCTGACGTGACAGCTGCGCTGGGTGATCGTATTCAGGTTGTGGGGGATGATCTTCTGGTAACGAATACTGAACGCATGAAAGAGGCCAAGGAAAAACGTGCTGTGAACGCTGTTCTCATAAAACTCAATCAGATTGGCACAGTGAGTGAAACAGTCGATGCCATTCAGTTAGCCCAGAAGTGGGGGTGGAACACGGTGATCAGTCACCGGAGCGGCGAAACGGAGGACACGTTTATTGCCCACCTTGCAGTGGGTCTCAGGGCCGGACAGATTAAGACCGGGTCGTTAAGTCGCACAGATCGTGTCTGCAAGTACAATCAGCTCCTTCGCATTGAGGAGCAGTTGGGAGAGAAGGCAAGATATGAGAATCCTTTTGTATAGAGTGGTCGGGATGACTGGACTCGAACCAGCGACCTCACGCACCCCATGCGTGCACTCTAGCCAACTGAGCTACATCCCGTTGGGGACAGAGTACTAAAATCTTCTTGATTAGGCCATAAAAGTCTGCTTCAATGCCCTCTTTATGCTCAGGTTGGTATTTGAAAATTATAATGAAATATGTTATAATAATATGATTTATTGATTTGAAACTATGTCTGTACCTGCGTCAATAATGGCTGAAGCTCTACACGCCATCCAGCGTGCGCAGCGGATTCTCGTTGTACCGCATGCCAACGTTGATCCGGATGGCATTTCGAGTGCACTGGCGTGCTACCACGTTTTCAAGGCGCTGGGGAAAGAGGTCACTGTTATCTGTCCTGACACCTTTCCGGAAAGCTTGGAGTTTCTTCCGGGATTCAACGCGCTAAAGCAGCATATCGATGATCATCAGGACTTTGTGATTACGATTGACCTTCAACAGGGTGTAGACATTGATACGCTGCGGTACGCAGTCGAGGACAATAAAGTAAACATTATTGTGGTGCCTCAGAAGGGGAATATTCGTCCACAACAGGTCTCCTTTTCTTCCGGCGAGAAGCCGTATGATTTACTGGTCACCGTGGACACGGCGGACTTGGCACTCCTTGGGTCACTCTATGCGGATCATATCGATCTCTTTTCCGATGTGCCCATTTTGAATATCGATCACCATATTAGTAATTCCGGGTTTGGTCAGATTCAGATGATCGACCCTGTTGCAGCAAGTACGACTGAGGTACTTTTCTCGTGGTTTTCGCGCACAGCCCTCTTTCGGGAGCATATGACGCCGGATATCGCCACACTGCTCCTGGCTGGACTCATTACGGACACGCGGAGTTTTCAGAATCCGAATACCACGCCGCGTTCACTGGAAGTTGCAGCAGAACTGCTGGATCTCGGCGCGCGCCAACAGGAAATCATTCAGCATATTTACAAGACGAAGCCGCTCTCGACGCTCCGTATCTGGGGACGTGCTCTGAATCGCTTGCAAATTGATAAACAGTCCCGAATTGTTTGGTCCTCTATCAGTCGTGAAGATCTTGCTGAGATGGGTGCATCCAGCAAGGAGACACATGGCATTCTCGACGAGCTCATTTCGACGATTCCTGATGCTGATGTTTATGTGCTCTTCACCGAAATGGAAGACGGGGGACTGAAGGCTAGTGCGCGTTCCTCTGCGGCAATTGACGTGAGTGCTCTCGCGGCAGAAGCTTTCGGAGGGGGAGGGCATCCCAGAGCAGCGGGATTTCGCATTAAGGAATACGATAATTTCGATCTGCAAGTGCTCGACTGCATACGTAGATTAAAAGACTGCATGCGTGCGCTGCGTGATCAGGCAGAAGAGCAGTTGCCGATGCCCATACAGAAGAAGGTTGTGCCAGAAACAGAGGTTTCGGCGGCGCCTTATGTCCATGGGAAAAATGTGTCAAAACCAAAGCAAGGGACAGATGTGTTGCACATATTGACAGATAAGGAAGAGGAGTAAGGGCGGTATTTGGGAAATTTTTGCCTTTCTGTTAGCCTATAGTCCTCACTAATGCGACTTGTGCAGCTAGCAAAGGCGCTTCATATGACGGGGCAACAGCTCCGGCGTGAACTTGTAGATGTTGATTTTGGTATCAAGCCGACAGATCGGGAGATACCGGACAACCTTGCACAGGGTATTTTGCGTTTTTTAGCTACGAAGCATGGAATTACGCTTTCGCCATCACTTTTTGAAGGAAGAGAGGATGTATCGGAAACTGATGCAGTGTCTCCTCAGGAAGATACTCTACCAGACAGGCAGAAGGAGGAGGCTGCTTCACCAGAAAAACAGGAGGCACTTCCTGTCTTACGTAAACTTTCGCTGGATGATGTGCCAGCCGAGAAGATTGCTCAAGAAGAGAAGAAGGAGAAGGCTGCGCAGAAGAAGAGAGTCGTTCCTGAAACAAAAGTTGTGTCTCGCCCAAGGGAAACGCCTACTATCCAGGAGCAAATCAAAAAGAAAGAGGGAATCGTTCTCATTCCTCAGCAAGTTTCCATTAAAGAGTTTGCTGAAAAGGTAGGTGTGCAAGTGCCGAAGATTATTCAAATACTTATGAAGAACGGTGTTCTTGCGACGATTAATCAGCTCGTAGATTACGACACTGCAGCGGTTGTGGCTTCCGACCTCGGCATCGAAGTGCAGCGGGAGCAGGAAAAGGCGAGTGTCGAGAAACTTCTCCACCATAATCTGGAGGAGCTTCTGAAAGATGAGAAGGAGAATTTGATCTCACGCTCTCCCATTGTCGTGATTATGGGGCATGTGGATCACGGGAAGACATCATTGCTCGATGCCATTCGTAAAACAGACGTCGTTGCGACAGAATCCGGAGGAATCACGCAGCACATTGGCGCGTACCAGGTCATGCATGACGGAAAGCCCATCACTTTTTTGGATACACCCGGACATGAAGCATTTACTGCCATGCGTGCCCGCGGGGCGCAGGTGACTGATATTGCCATTCTCGTCGTTGCTGCCGATGAGGGAGTGAAAGAAACAACGCGTGAAGCACTCGATCACATTCGTGATGCGGGGGTGCCCATCCTCGTTGCGATTACCAAAGTGGATAAACCCGAGGCCGACCTTGATCGCGTCAAAGGCGAATTGGCCGGGCATGGACTTCAGCCTGAGGAATGGGGAGGCAAGACGCCTGTGCTGCCCTGTTCGGCAGTCACGAAGCAGGGGATTCCCGCTATCCTCGATCATATTCTTCTCCTCGCAGCAGTGGAGGATTTGCAGGCGAATCCGAATCGTCTTGCTGTTGCCACGGTAGTGGAGAGTCATTTGGATAAATCACTTGGATCGCTTGCGACAGTGATCGTGAATACGGGAACGCTGCATACGGGTGATGCATTTATTTGTGGGAAGACGTACGGAAAGGTGCGCACCATGATGGATGCTCATGGACAGAGGCTGGAAGAGGCGGGTCCGGCAGTACCGGTGCGGATTTCGGGGCTGCAGAGCGTGCCGGATACGGGTGGTGTTTTGCAGGTTGTTCCTTCGGAACGGGAAGCACGTTCGTTGCATGAAGAGCTGCTCCGTACCGTGGAGCAGACGCAGAAGAAGAGTTTCAGTGACTTGGTTGCGCGATTGTCTGAAGGAAAGGTGACGCAACTGAAGATTGTTCTCAAAGCCGATGCGCAAGGTTCGCTCGAGGCGATCTCTGAAGCGCTGTCGAAGCAGGGAACTGACGAAGTGAG
>PFDS01000039.1:927-13771 GCA_002772605.1 Candidatus Peregrinibacteria bacterium CG10_big_fil_rev_8_21_14_0_10_49_16 | reverse complement strand
ATGCGCACGAGAGAAATCTCATCACAAAACTTGCGAAATATGCCAAAGTTATCGATGTGCAGAATTCGATGACCTACGCACCTGATCTCTTCGATGTTGCGAAGAAGCTTATTGAAAAAAAAGCAACAGGTATCTACAACATTGTCAATCCGGGGGCGATGTCGCCCTACGAAATTATGGAATTATATAAGGAATACGTTGATCCACATCATTCGTTCGAACGTGTGGAACCCAAACAATTGGATCAAATAACGAAAGCAGGGCGATCAAATTGTGTCTTAAGTTGCGACAAACTGAGGGAGGAGGGGATGGAGTTGCCTGATATCCATCAGCGGGTGAAAGAGGCGTTGCAGGGGTATAAGAAGAGTGTGTCATCCTGAGCCTGTCCGTCCGGCAGGCGGGCTTGTCGAAGGATACACACTTCCTTTATCCATTCTCCTCCAACCACCCCTCCCACAATCTTCGAACGTTTTTTGCAGTTTCGGGAGTGAAGGTGTCTTTTTTTAAAGGATATTCACGTAAAACCGTTTCCGTATCATCATCAATCACTTTCTGAATGTGTGCGCGCCATGCAAGCAGGTAATGATGTACGGCAGTAAAGTCCTCTGCGTAGTGTGTCAGGATGGGAATATGCGCAGACACGATCGTGTGTCCCATGCTGCGTAGTGCCGCCCGCTGCACAGGGTGATCTCTGCGGGACATACTCCGATGCACATCCCATGCGCGAAGAGGTGTACGGGTGAAGTCAAGTTGTTCAATGGCTTCAAAGCTCTCTTGCAATTGTGTGCCAATATACGAATTGCTCTTCATTGCCTCCCTGCGATCCACTTTGCCATCCACGATGTGATCAGCCACCCAGTGCATTTTATCGCGAATAGCAGGGTCAGGAAGAAGCTCTCCTGCAAAACGGTGAATGGCGGCAACTTCTCTACGTTCCTTTTCATGTGTTTTGGAACCGTATTCGTGGTCTTTCACAACTACTTCCCCCCAGTCATGACACAGGGCGGTAAGCAGCAGTTTCTCTTGTTCATCAAAGGAATAGGCAGAAGGATCCTTCTGTAAAGCAAGAGAAAGAAAAGCACGTGTGCGATTGTAGACCAGCCACGCATGTTGCAGATTGCAGACATCGGGGCCGAGTAATGCTTTCCAATGATCCGCCGGCGTATGACGATACTGTCCAAAGCGCACTTCCTGCTCTAAAATTTTCCCGTACGCACTGTTTGCAAAGGTGTTATGGATGTCTGCATACGGCATCTTCCCTTCCGATCCGATTGCCTCGTGAGGTATACTGACCTTCGACATGGCAGAGGATAGTAACAATTCTTCACAAGCGCGAACATCACTATGATGGTAACCATTTATATTCTTGGCTTATTGGTCAGCTTTTATCTTCTTGCAAAAATTTGTGAAGAGTGGTTTGTGGAGAGTTTGGATATCATCG
Source organism: Candidatus Peregrinibacteria bacterium CG10_big_fil_rev_8_21_14_0_10_49_16 (assembly GCA_002772605.1). Lineage (GTDB taxonomy): Bacteria > Patescibacteriota > Gracilibacteria > Peribacterales > Peribacteraceae > 2-02-FULL-49-16. The sequence continues at coordinate 12,330 of PFDS01000039.1, read as the reverse complement.
CCAAACGCCTGAAGCTGTCCCATGACGTTGCCGGAGCAACGCTGATGGCCGTCGGATCCAGTGCCCCGGAGTTCTTTACTGCCCTCATCGCGCTCACCAAAGCGGGTTCTGAAAACATCGGTGCGGGGACCATAGTCGGTTCCGCGATTTTCAACGTGCTCGTCATCGTCGGTGGATCAGCCGTTGTGGCAACGGCATACCTCAATTGGAGACCGGTAGTGCGTGATCTGCTCTTCTATATCGTGGCTATCCTCGTCCTTCTCTTCACATTCAGTGATGGGATGATCACGCTTGCTGAGGCCATAGTCTACGTCATATTCTACGGTGTATATATCTTACTGCTCTCTCAGTGGAGCAGGTGGTTTACCAATGGGGCTAAAACGGGAGTGGAGATGATTGAAAAGTTTGAAGAAAAAGTGCACAAAAAAGAACGAAGATCACATCAGGCATTTCTTGTACTCGATCGGTGGACAGGATGGCTGCTTGGTCTACTTCTTCCTGATGTTTCCAAACATCCCAAAACGTATCTTCGAGTGTTTTTTACATCAATCGCGCTCATCGCCGCCTGCAGCTGGGTACTGGTAGAGCTGGCAGTACTCCTCTCCAGAGAGGTTGGTATTCCTGAGGTGATCATTGCACTGACGGTTCTTGCGGGAGGAACATCTATCCCTGATCTCTTGAGCTCCCTCATCGTTGCGAAGCAAGGTAGAGGAGATATGGCTGTCAGTAATGCCATCGGGAGCAATACCTTCGATATTCTCATTTGCCTTGGCCTGCCCTGGCTTGTCTATGTTCTCTACGTTGGAAAGGCCGTGATCGTGAGCACTGAGAACCTGATTTCCTCCATTTTCCTTCTCTTCTTTACGGTCGTTGCTCTTCTCTTCGTCCTTGCGGTGCAGAAATTCAAAATTGGCCATAGAAGTGGGTATATTCTTATTTTTCTCTATATTCTCTATGTTGGATATAACATCATGAGTGTCATAAATCCCAATGTTCTCTCCATCGAACAGTGGATGGCATCTGTGGTAACGCTGTAAATGTGATTCGCCTTTTTCCTGTATCCTGCTACACTTGCAGCCCCATTTCTTTAAGTATTTTTGTCATGCCTTCGTCCACAGTTGCCAAATCTTCCACCAAACTGCGTCTCGCAGACTACACACCGCCTGTCTACCTCACACCGGAAACCCATCTGACATTCGATATCCGCAGTCTTTCTAAAGTGCAGGTGCGCGTTTCGCTTGCCGTACAACATAATATTGAATCAGGAGTGTCTGCAGGATCGCCCCTTGTCCTCAATTGCAACGAACATATTCAACTGCAGAGTGTTCGTATTCACGATGCAGAGATCGAGTACACGCGTGAGGAAGAAACTCTCACCATCAAGAATGTACCGGAAGGGGATTTCACGCTGACGATCGATCACACGATCAATCCTGAGAGCAATAAATCCGGGAAAGGCGTGTACGTTTCCGGAGGAAGTCTTGTGACACAATGCGAACCTCATGGTTTTCAATGGATTGCACCATCCATCGATCGTCCGGATAACATGGGTATTTTTACGGTGACGATCATTGCGGATAAAAAACGTTTTCCTGTGCTTTTATCAAATGGGAACGTAACCCCCTCCCCTGTGTCCCCCGTAAAGGGGAGTGGCCCCCACGGGGCTTTACGCCCTCCCTCCAGGGAGGGGAGCCATGTAGTGACCTACCACGATCCTTTCCGCAAGCCCACATACCTTTTCGCACTCACGGCAGGAGACCTGGATGTGATCGAAAATACGTACACCACAACAAGCGGGAAAGACGTGAAGTTGCGGATCTTTTCAGAGAAGGGAGAAATCAAGCAGTGCCATCACGCCATGGAGAGCCTGAAGAAATCCATGCAGTGGGATGAAGACCGTTTCGGACTGGAATGCGATCTCCATGAATTCAAAATTGTCGTCGTCCATGACTTCAATTCCGGCGCAATGGAGAATAAAGGTCTGAATATCTTCAATTCCTCTTGTGCCTACGCAGATCCGAAATCCGCAACAGACGATGACTTCGAGTACGTGGAACGTGTGATCGCGCACGAGTACTTTCATAACTGGACAGGCGATCGCGTGACCTGCCGTGACTGGTTTCAGCTCACGCTCAAAGAAGGTCTCACCGTCTTCCGGGATGAAGAATTTACATCCGACCTCCATTCCCGTCCCCTCAAGCGCATCGACGATGCTCGTGTCATCAACATTGCCCAATTTGCCGAGGATGCCGGACCAAATGCGCACCCCATCCGGCCGCAGGAAGTGGAAACGATCGACAACTTCTACACGGCAACAGTCTACAACAAGGGAGCGGAGGTCATCCGCATGATGTTCACCATGATGGGAAAGGAGAAGTTTCGCGAAGCGTTGAGTCTCTACCTCTCACGGCATGACGGTGAAGCGGTTACCACCGATGAATTTATCGATGCCATGCAGGAAGTTTCTGCTATGGATCTCACGCAATTTCGCAACACATGGTACGAACAGAAAGGAACGCCAATGTTGAAAGCAAAAGGGGAATATAATGCTGCAAAAAAGACGTACACGCTTCATCTTGAACAAACTCCGGCGCATGCAGATCAAAAACCATTCCATTTCCCGGTAGAACTTGGCCTTATTGGTGAAGATGGACAAGAGATTCCTCTGCAGGTCAAAGGTAGAGATGATGACGATGAGAGTACTTGGGAGAAGGGAATTCTCCACATGCGTAAGAAGCAACAATCAATCGTATTCGAACATGTAACATCGCAGCCGACACTATCACTTCTTCGCAACTTCTCTGCTCCGGTCAAGCTGCAATTGGAGCAATCGCCGGAAGAATTGCGTCATCTGATGCAATACGACTGCAATCTCTACAACCGATACGCCGCCGCGCAGCGCTACGGAAAAATCATCCTGCGCAGACTTATTGCCGACCAGCAAGCAAAAAAAGCATTATGGGTCGATCTGCAGGATCTTGAGGCCTATGGTTCCATTCTTGACTCCGTCAACGACGATCCGGATTTTGCTGCACGCATGTTCGCTCTTCCAAGCTTGCGAGAAATGGTGCAAGACATGGATGTGTACGACTACGATAACGCCTTTGTTGCGCGCGAATTCATGATACAGAGCATCGCAGAAACATACGAAGATCAACTTCTCACTATCTACGACAAGTATCACAGCACAGGAGAATACTCTCTCGATGCCAAAGATATAGCTGCCCGGCGTATCAAGAACGTCTGTCTCGCCTACCTTAGTAAACTCCCCTCCCTTGAGGGAGGGGCACATGTTTCTCTCCTGATGAAACAATTCCACGAAGCAAATAACATGACCGATCAGGAGTTTGCATTCCGTTTACTTTGCGATGAACAGGGCCCTCAGCGTGATGAGACAATCGCATCATTCTATAAGCAGTGGAAGCATCACAAACTCGTGTTCTGTAAATGGGTGGAGGGTCAAGCACTCTCCCGGCGCGATGACATCATGGAGCGTCTTGCAGAAATTGAAAAAATCCCGGAATTTGACAACCAGAATCCCAATACCATCCGCGCACTCTACTCCTACTTCGCCGCAGCGAACAAACTCGCCTTCCACCACGTATCCGGTGCAGGGTACCGTTTCCTTGCCGACCACGTTATTCGTGTCGACGGATTTAATCCGCAGATGGCTGCGGGACTCTGCAAACGATTCGATGAGTACAAGAAGATGGATGCTGCAAGACGGGCTCTCATCAAAACCGAACTCCTGCGCATTCAGAAAAAAACTTCGACGAAGAACGTGCAGGAAATTGTCAGAAATATCTTGGGAGAGTAATCTGGATCCATGTCTCCCAGGGAAACAGAGTGGGTCATCATTGATGGCGCACCGTCATCAGGAAAAACAACCATTGTGCACGCTCTCCATACGCGCGGGTTTCGCATAATTCCGGAAGTTGCAAGGAGCCTTATCGATATCGAATTGGCAAAGGGAAGAAGTCTGGAACACATACGCGGAGAACTGGGGAGTGCCATCCGCGAAGAATTTCAGGAATCACTCCTGAGTATTTATCTGCAGCAATTTCGCAACATTGATCCGGAAGAATTTGTGATATTCGATGGCGCATTGCCGCATATTGATGCTTACATCGCACTGGAAAACACCACTCCCATTCCGGAAGTGATGGAAGAGTCCCAAAAGTACCATTTTCGACAAGTATTCGTATTCGATCCATTGCCATTTGAACACGACCATGTGCGCGTGGAGGACCAGCAGAGCGCGCTCTTTCTCGATCAGAAGATTCGCAGTATTTACCATGAGCTTGGCTACCAGCCCATTTCCGTTCCTGTTGCTTCCGTAGAGGAACGGTTAGGATTTGTGCTTGCTCATCTACAGTGTATCTTTGCTGATCACACATCTTCCTTCTCTGCACGCCGCTCTTGCAGGGATGCAACCTGCGCACGGAACGGGTTCCCCGCTTTCTTGCATGCAGGAAGTCAATGATCTTGCGACTTCGGCCACCGTTTCGTGATGAATCTTATTGATTCCCTCTCCACATGTCAGAAACGGACAACTTGCTGAGAACACTGTGCAATCCTCGTCTGTTTTGCATGCACGACTTTCAGAAAGAATAATTCCGTATTTTCTCTTCAAGTCACCGCATGCTGAAGGTTTTGGTTCCTGCGGACAAGCCATGAACGTACAGGCAGATGCGCCGTTTGCCATACATTTACATGTATTGCATCCGTCAGCAGCTCTGTATGTTTCTCCTACTTTGTACTTTCCTTCACAGAGTACCTCCTCACATGCTTTCTTGGTGCAGACAACGCCATATGTCGTGCACGTACAGTTGTTACATCCATCGGGAGCGGGAAAATTCTCTCCTAGGTGATATTGCCCTTCGTCACACGTCCTGTCTTTTGGAAGCCACTCCTCTCGACAATGTTTGTCACAACCATCGCCATTTTCTTTGTTCCCGTCGTCGCACTGTTCGCCGGTTTCGCGTGTGCCATTGCCGCATTCTCCCAAATGCAGTTCACGTTGTATTTCGGCAATTTGATCTCGCAGTTGTTGCACAACTGTCTGATCGTAGCGTTTGATCATCACCGCTACCTGGGCACGCGTTACGGGATCGTGCGGACCGAAGCGGCCGTCATCATAGCCGCGCACAATACCAATGCGTGAGAGATCACTCACCGCTTCATCATAGTAACTGTCTCGTTCCACATCGCCAAAAAACGGAACACCGTTCTGTGCAAGAGCAGGAACCGTCAGTGCAACAGTAACACCGCCAAAAAACGTGAGAAGGGGAGTGAGACGCATAGGAAATATTGTAGCACATGCGTAGACGGGAAAATGTATCTTTGTCACACTTCTAACCTTCGGATGCAAGAGGCAAATTATAGGTGGAGGTGATCACCGTTTCTCTGACGGATCCGTCAGAGTCCGTGATACGTTGAATCCACTGGATTTGATCGGGAGTAGGGGAGAGATATCCAATCGTCTGTCCATGATAAATCGGACCAATCAGCTGAACGCTCCGTCCATCCGGCATACCGTAGATATCCACATACGCGTCATCACCGTCGGCCCGTGCCTGCAGGAAGATCGGAGCGCCTGTATCGTTCAGGAAACGCAGATCTTTTGATTCCGGATAAATCGCGGCATCCAAACCATCGCCATACTTCTGGTAGTAAAGTACGTAGAGACTGTGATTGGATTTTTCGACAATAGGAAGCCCCGCCTGCAATGCCGCACGATACGCTGTCGTGGAAACCTGGCAGAGCCCGCCTCCGGGCACAGGTTCCACGCGTTCGCCGCCAAAAATTGCCAGTGCATTCTTCCACCCATTTTCCAGAGTTACTGCGCCAAGAAAACTGTTAAAAGAGAAAGTGTCACCCGGGGGAACAACAATATTGTGAACGACGTCCTGCAAACCTTTTCTGATATTAAAATCGCGTCCGGAAGGGGATCTGGCAAAATTGGAACGGCCCTGACCGAGAAGTTGCAACTGTTGGACCTTTCCATCCTGCTCATACTGCAAAAAAGCAGGAATTGTTTCGTACACAATAGGAATGGGTTCACTTTGCGCATCTTCTATGTGCTTGAATAGTTCCGCGGCAGTGGCGCGTGCATGCATGCGCCAGCCATGACGTTGTTCTCCTTCCAGTGTCACCCGACGAACGCCCCCCGTTGCCGTCGTATGAAGAATGGCATGTTGCGGTTCACGGTCGATCAACGGCGCAAGACGGTTCTGCAGAAATGCGGCGATGGCATCTTCGTCAAACTGCACCGTTCCCTGTTCCAGAGTGAACCAGTCGTCCTGAATATGCATGCGAAATGCGTGTTCATTGTTGTCCTTTCCGGGATAGAGAAGCGTGATTTCACGCGCAAGAATGCGTTTAACGCTACTGCGCACTTTTCGTCTTTCTGAGAGGAGCGCGATGGGATCTTGCAAGCTGATCGTCGAGAGCCGCGACGTGCCTGCGATCGATTCCAGATGTTCTCGTACGAGAGGAATAAACGTTTCCGTAAGGAAAAGAATTTCTTCCTCATGTAAGCGATATTGTTCACCCAAGTGACGCATAAACTCGTCCATTTCGATCTGCAAACGTTCTTCATCAACTGTCCATACGAACGCAATGTCCGCGGTGCTGCCGTCCCAGAGTTTCTCTAACGTTTCCAGAAAACCGATGTGTATGCCGAGATCGAGCAGCGTTGTTTCCCAAAGATGATCGCCCGCGCGGATGCGAACGGGACGAACGAGGTGTTCTTGAATCTGCGGAAGAAGCGTGTTTTGCGCCTCATCATAACTCGTATGCTGCTCAGTCTCGGGAATGACACTTGCGGTCATCGTGCAGCTGCACAGAAAAAGCGCTAGTCCGGCCTGCATTGCATGACGGAGAAGTGATTTTTTCATGCGCGGATAGTACCATAGAACATCTCCATGAACGAGTCGCTCGATTTTCCTCTTCACTCAGCATTCCTCGCGCTCCCTCTCGAAGGAGAAGCGAAGAAAAAATTTTTGCAACTGCGAATGAAGTTGGAAGAGGAACAGCACTGTCTTTCGCTGCAACAGCCTGATACTCCTCACCTTACTATCCAGTACTGGGCACAGGTCACACAAGGGGAGTATGACGCGATTCTAGAACAGACAAGAGTGCTCGTAGAGAACATACAACCTTTCATGTTGCAGACGAAGCAATTCAATACATTTTCTTCGCACGATAAAGAGAATGTTCTGTTTTTTGATGTCAAAAAGAGCCAAGAGCTGGATCATATCATAGAAGAAAGTCCTTGGGAGCAGATGTATAAGCCGTTTCATCCACACGTCACCCTTGCCCGCATCAAAGATGCGGAACGTTTTACAGAGAAGAAAGCAGAAATCTTCGAAAGGCTACGTGACTGCCAGTTCGATATTCCCGTCGACCGCTTTCGCTTCTACGCACTGGTAGACGGCATCCACCAGACGCCACTCAATACATTCGCTCTTCCAATGGGAGAGGATTAGGAGGGGGTACACACAGGGCACTCTTCATCTGCATGTTTTTCCCGTGCTTCTATGTCGAGTGTAATGGAAACGTCGTGTCCTACCCCTAATCCTCTATCAGGAAGGGGATTATTCCAGTTGATTCCAAAATCCCGGCGATCGATTGTCAGCGACCCGGTGAAACCGATACTCGGTGCCGTCACATCAGATTCTTTCTGTGGAATCTCCCATACACCAAGAGGCTGCACGTCGAATACGACTTCTTTCTCCACGCCGTGCATACGCAATACACCCGTGATACTGTGATCCACAGCACTGAGCCGCTCAATGTTTTTGCTCTGAAATGTTATGACAGGAAATTTCCCGGCATCAAAGAAATCCGCGCTACGGAGATGCTCATCGCGTTTTCCATTGCCTGTGCAGAGATCCACAAGATCCATTCGTGCTTCCAGTGTCTCCAGATTCCATTTTGCCAGATCAAACTCCAACCATCCCTTCACATTTGCAATGTGCCCTCGGGCGTTACTGATCATAATATGGCGGACGGAAAACGTAAGATACGAATGAACAGGATCAAAAATAAAGGTGGTCATGGAAGAAATAGTAACAAAAAACAGAAGAATAGAACATGAGTCTCTGCTATCCTCATCTCTATGAATACACGGTTCATGACCGCCCTCCTCGCAATCCTCCTTCTCATTCTCATTGCCGGAGCAGTCCTTCTTACTACGCCAAGGCTTCGAGAGGTAAGCAGGGGAGGGGAATCTTCTGTTTCTTCTGCAACATCAATCTCCAGCAGTTCATCCACTTATTCAGTAGCGCACAGTACATCGTCATCGTCGTCAGCCCGTCCTGTCGCATCCACTTCACCATCATTACCATTTCTTTCCGTTCCGGAAGGTTTTTCCATTGATGTCTTTGCCAAAGGCCTCCCAAATGCACGCGTCATGGTTCAGGATGCGTTTGGCAACTTTTGGTTGAGTCGGCCGAGTGACAACGCGGTGACGCTTCTCACTGTGCAGGAGGGACAAGTTGTTAAACATCATGATGTTTTTCGTGATCTCAGAAGACCGCATGGACTCGCAATTGATCACCAGAATGGACTCGATCTCTACATTGTCGAAGAGCATCGCATCGTACGCGCACGACTCTACTCCGATGCACCATTGGAGGAAGTCGCAACACTTCCAGGAGTCGGCCGACACTGGACACGGACGCTCGGTTTCGGGCCCGACGATCGTCTGTACATTTCCATCGGATCCACATGCGATGTGTGCAATGAAGAAGACGATCGCCATGGCACCATCATGTCGATGAACCGTGACGGGTCCGATCTGCATACAGTGGCAATGGGCTTACGCAATGCCGTCTTCTTCACATGGTCCTACGTGGACGGGCGCATGTGGGCGACAGAAATGGGGCGCGATCACGTAGGGGATGACCTGCCGCCGGATGAAGTGAATCTTATCGAAGAAGGAAAGCATTACGGCTGGCCCTACTGTTACGGCAAACAGATCCGCGATACGCGATTCAATGCATGGGAAGAGTTCGATTGCTCTAAGACCGAGCCATCGAAGGTTGATCTGCAAGCGCATGTTGCACCACTTGGATTGGCCTTCATTCCCGAAGAAGGATGGCCGGAAGAATATTGGTACGATCTCCTCGTTGCCGAGCACGGTTCCTGGAATCGCAGCACATTAGTTGGCTACAGAATCTCTCGCATTCCTTTAGATGCGAATGGCAATCAGGAAGGACCGGTCCAGCCATTCATCAGTGGCTGGCTGGATGGTGCTATCAAACATGGTCGTCCTGTCGGTCTTCTCGCTGAGCCGGGCGGAATTCTCTACATCACCGACGACTTTTCCGGACGGGTGTATCGCATGACACGATCTGCGCAATGAGCCGTGAAAAACCATCAGAAACGCGCTTATTGCATATTGTCCTGTTCTTCCTACCGTACAACTGGCGCTACAGAGGATACTATTCACTCTTTCTCTTCAGCAGCGTAGTGGGAGTGGTAGCCGGCGGCATTATTGTTCCTCTCTACCTCAAGGAGTTCATTGATACGATCGCCACTGCGCCAAGTGTGACGCCTGTACTCATGAGTGCGCTGTACACACTCCTTCTGATGGTTGGTGTGTGGTCACTGGTGAGAGTGCTCTGCTTCGCCGCTTCTGATTACTGTATTTCCAACTTCGGACCAAAAGCGATACGAGATATTGAGAATGATTGTTTTAAAACGATTCACGAACTGCCTCTGGCATTCTTCGTCAAAACACAAGTCGGGAGCATTGTTGCAAAAATCAAACGCTTCAGCCAAGGATACAACTTGCTGGATATGCACATTGCAACAGGTCTCTTCAGGACAGCCGTGCAACTCGTTGCGACTGTCATCGTCGTAGCATATTTCTCGCTCACTCTTTCTCTCGTATTTATTGGCTGGGGTATCCTCTATCTCCTCGTCATTCTCGGAGCAGTGCGCTGGAAAATGCGTCTGGATGTAGCCAAGGTACGGGCAGATTCTGCAGCGACGGGTTTTCTTGCAGATGGCATTACGAACTTTCTCACAGTGAAAATGTTCGCGCGCTTTCAGAGCGAGTATGCGCACTTTCAGAAGATAACACAGAAAGTGGCAGATGCCACCAAGCGCAGCTGGTATGGATCAACAATTATTAACGCATCGCAAGCATTGATGATCGCATGCGTATCGGTTAGCATGCTCTACCTCACGCTACGTCTTTGGCAGGTAGGGAGCATTACCGTTGGAACGATTGTTCTTGCACAAACGTACATTCTTATTATCGGTGCGCAGTTTCTTCAGGCCGGTGAACAGTTAAAAGCTGTCTACAGAGCTGCAGCGGATTGCATGGAGATGATGGATATCATTCAGTTGCAGCCTGAAGTAACAGATCCGGCTCATCCTGCAACGCCGGAAATGACACAAGGGACCATTGCATTCAAGTCCGTATCCTTCGGTCACCACGAGGATCAATCCGTGTTTCAGAAGTTCTCTCTGCATATTCCTGGAGGTCAGAAAGTGGGCATTGTCGGCCACAGTGGAGCAGGGAAGAGTACGCTGGTTGCTCTACTCTTGCGTTTCATGGATGTGCAGGAAGGCGCTGTCACCATTGACGGACAGGACATTCGCTCCATCACGCAGGATGCATTGCGAAGTCACATCAGCTACGTTCCCCAAGAACCACTCCTCTTCCATCGTTCTATTCGGGAAAACATTGCCTACGGCATAGCCGATGCTACGGAAGAAGATATTATCCATGCTGCGAAGCAGGCTCATGCTCACGAATTTATTGAGCAGATGCTCTGCGGGTACGACACGATCGTTGGTGAACGTGGAATACGCCTGAGCGGTGGTGAGAGGCAGCGCATCGCCATTGCGCGGGCCATGCTGAAAGATGCTCCCATTCTCATTCTCGATGAAGCCACAAGTTCACTCGATTCCGTCAGCGAAAAGTACATTCAGGATGCGTTCGACAGGCTTGCCGTCAACCGCACCACCATTGTCGTTGCCCACCGCCTCAGTACGCTCCAAAAAATGAATCGCATCATCGTGCTTGATGGAGGGACAATCGCGGAAGATGGAAGACATGCGCAACTGCTCAAGAAAGACGGCATCTACGCAGAGCTCTGGCATCACCAGTCCGATGGATTTTTGGGAGAATAATCAGATCTCGCACAGTTTTTTTCTACGTGATGCGTAAGAGAAAAACGAGCAATGGTGGGCAGCGAGGGAAAGGTTATCGCGACTACTATCTATTTTCCTTTACAGTCAAATTATATATACAGACAAAAGGCCGTCCTTGGGGTTGGGTGAAGGATGCAAAAATTGCAGGTGGGAGATTAGGAACCAGAGGTCTGGCTTACTGTTTGCTAACTTCGATAGATGAGTATCTATGACTTTGTTTACAAAATACTC
>PFDS01000039.1:0-913 GCA_002772605.1 Candidatus Peregrinibacteria bacterium CG10_big_fil_rev_8_21_14_0_10_49_16 | reverse complement strand
TGATAAGTGTTTTGAGTTTTGTGCTGGAATCTACAACTTTGTGATTCTTTGTCGCGACCCACTTGCCTGCGTGTTCTTCTTTGAAGTGCATATCTTCATTATAGGCACAGTGCATCTATTGTCCAGATATAGGAATGGTAGACACCCCTCCCTTTTTCTTTACATTCCACGTAATCGTTGACACCATTTGACTATGAATAAAAAGTGGATGCTCTTAGCAATTGTACTCCTATCTGCCTGTGGGCAGGTAGATCAGGAAGAGGTACCAACAGACATAGCAGCGAATGTGATTGAGGATGTATTGAGTTCTTCCTCATCTTCTGCAATTTCTTCGGTAGCTGCGCAAGAAGAGCCGAATGAACCACCTGTGCCAAGTGGCGTGGTTGTCACTGCTGTGATAGATGGAGATACAATCAAAGTGCGACTGGAAGATGGTATAGAAGAATCTGTACGTATTATTGGTATTGATACGCCGGAAGTGCGGCCAATGCAGTGTTTCGGAGAGGAGGCAACTTCTCGCATGCAAATGCTCGTTAAGGGAAAAGTTGTGGAACTGGAACGTGATCCTGCAGATGATCGGGATAATTTCGGACGACTGCTCCGATACATTTCTGTGGATGGAAAGGATATTGGCGCCAGCATGATCAATGACGGCTACGCGCACAGTTACACGAAGTATCCGCATCCACGCATGGAGCACTACAACGTGCTCGAACGTGATGCGCGATCAGCGAAGCGCGGGCTGTGGGGAGATGTCTGTGAAGAGCCGGACGTTGAGCCGACGGAGGAAGTTGTGCAGGAAGATCCTCTTCAGGAACAACCACCTCCACCAGAGCAGGAATGTAATATTAAAGGGAATGTGAACAGCAAAGGAGAGAAGATCTATCACTATCCCGGTTGCCGCTCCTACAAG